>NZ_AEWE02000006.1:0-148 GCF_000190455.2 Pseudomonas sp. TJI-51 | reverse complement strand
GGCTTGCCGGCGATGGGGCACAGAGCGGCCCCACTTGATCAGTTGTGCGCGGTACGAGTTAGCGGGCGACCCAACTTTCGACTTCATCAGCGCCGTATTGCTGCTTCCACTCTTTCAACTGGCGGTGATTGCCGCCTTTGGTCTCGAT
>NZ_AEWE02000059.1:0-73052 GCF_000190455.2 Pseudomonas sp. TJI-51 | reverse complement strand
GGCGTCAACCTTTAATTCAAATAAACTTTCAGGGCGCTTAAAAAGCAAAGCGGGGAGGCCTGGCGGCCTCCCCGCTATATAGCTAGACCAGCATTCCCTACAACACGCCAACGCTGCGCAACTGGCGCACTTCTTCCGCTCCTAGCCCTAACACCTCCTCAAGCACCACCTCGGTATGCTCACCCAACATAGGCGGCGCCAGCCGATACTCGACAGGCGTCGCCGACAAACGTATCGGGCTCGCCACCTGCGGCACATTGCCTGCCAACGTATGCGGGATACTGACCGCCAGCCCGCGAGCCAGCACTTGGGGGTCGCGGAACACCTGGGCAAGATCATTGATTGGCCCACACGGCACACCGGCGGCCTCCAACTGGCTCACCCATTCGGCCGTGGTCTTGAACACGGTGGCCTGGCGAATCAATGGAATCAGCTCAGCCCGGTTGGCCACACGCAGCTTGTTGGTGGCAAAGCGAGGGTCAGTCGCCCATTGAGGCTGCCCGGCCACCTCGGCGAACTTGCGGAACTGGCTGTCGTTGCCCACGGTAAGAATGAAATCGCCATCCGCCGTCGGAAAATCCTGATAAGGCACGATGTTGGGGTGCGCATTGCCCAGGCGACGGGGCGCCGTGCCCGTGGTCAGGTAGTTCATTGCCTGGTTCGCCAGGCAAGCCACCTGCACATCCAGCAGCGCCATGTCGACGTGCTGACCGACCCCAGTCTGGTCACGGTGGGCGAGGGCAGCCAACATAGCCACCGTTGAGTACAGCCCGGTCAGAATGTCGGTAAGGGCGACACCCACCTTGACCGGGCCTGCGCCTTCCTCACCTTCCGGGCGCCCCGTCAGGCTCATCAGCCCACCCAGCCCCTGGATCATGAAGTCATAGCCAGCGCGCCGGGCATAAGGCCCGGTCTGCCCGAAACCGGTAATGGAGCA
The DNA here is from genome assembly GCF_000190455.2 of Pseudomonas sp. TJI-51. Lineage (NCBI taxonomy): Bacteria > Pseudomonadati > Pseudomonadota > Gammaproteobacteria > Pseudomonadales > Pseudomonadaceae > Pseudomonas > Pseudomonas sp. TJI-51. Next base: position 72,115 of record NZ_AEWE02000059.1, on the reverse strand, counting down.
ATAGATAAGCCGCGGATTGTCGGCCTTGAGGCTCTGGTAATCCAGCCCATAGGCCGCCAGCCCACCCACCTTGAAGTTCTCGATGACGATATCGCACTTCGCCGCCAGCTCACGCACCAGGCGCTGGCCCTCTGGCCGCGTGAAATCGATCGTCACCGACCGCTTATTGCGGTTGGCCGACAGATAATAAGCCGCCTCGCTCGTGTTCTCGCCATTGGCACCTTTAAGGAAGGGCGGCCCCCAGGCGCGGGTATCGTCCCCACTGCCCGGCCGCTCGACCTTGATCACGTCAGCCCCCAGGTCGGCGAGGATCTGGCCAGACCACGGACCGGCCAACACGCGCGACAGGTCCAGCACCCGCAGATGTGATAACGCGCCCATGGACTGGCTCCTTATCAATAGAAAGCCTGGATACCGGTTTGCGCGCGGCCCAGGATCAGCGCATGCACGTCGTGCGTACCTTCATAGGTGTTGACCACCTCCAGGTTGACCAGATGACGGGCGACACCGAACTCGTCGGAAATCCCGTTACCACCAAGCATGTCGCGCGCCATGCGTGCGATATCCAGCGCCTTGCCGCAAGAGTTGCGCTTCATGATCGAGGTAATTTCCACCGCCGCGGTGCCTTCGTCCTTCATGCGCCCAAGGCGCAGGCAGCCTTGCAGCGCCAGCGTGATCTCGGTCTGCATGTCCGCCAGCTTTTTCTGGATCAGCTGGTTTGCAGCAAGTGGGCGACCGAACTGCTGACGGTCCAGCGTGTATTGGCGGGCGGTGTGCCAGCAGGCCTCTGCAGCACCCAGCGCCCCCCAGGAAATGCCGTAACGTGCCGAATTCAGGCAAGTGAACGGACCTTTGAGGCCACGCACATCGGGGAAGATGTTCTCTTCCGGCACAAACACATTATCCATGACGATCTCGCCGGTAATCGACGCGCGCAGACCGACCTTGCCATGAATTGCAGGCGCACTCAGGCCCTGCCAGCCCTTTTCCAGGACGAAGCCACGGATATCTCCGGCGTCATCCTTGGCCCAGACCACGAATACGTCAGCGATCGGGCTGTTGGTGATCCACATTTTGCTGCCGCTCAGGCGATAACCGCCCTCGACCTTCTTGGCCCGGGTAATCATCGAGCCCGGGTCAGAGCCATGGTTAGGCTCGGTCAAACCGAAGCAACCGATCCATTCCCCACTCGCCAGCTTGGGCAAGTACTTCTGTTTCTGGGCTTCGGTACCGAATTCGTTGATCGGCACCATCACCAGCGAAGACTGAACGCTCATCATCGAACGATAGCCGGAGTCGATGCGCTCCACTTCGCGGGCAATCAGCCCATAGCACACATAGTTCAAGCCGCTGCCGCCGTATTGCTCGGGGATGGTCGCACCCAGCAGGCCCACTGCCCCCATTTCGCGAAAAATCGCCGGGTCGGTCTGCTCATGACGAAACGCCTCGAGTACACGCGGGGCCAGCTTGCCCTGGGCGAACTGATAAGCGCTGTCACGCACCATGCGCTCTTCTTCAGTGAGCTGCTGATCCAGCAGCAGTGGATCGATCCAGTTGAAGCTTGCTTTACCAGCCATGGGCGGAATCCTCGAGAAGGGGGCGGAGTTTTTATGTGCCTTTGAGCCTAGGACTGATTGCCCGCTGATACAAACGAGGATTGCGCACCATATAGTGATATTTTGTCACTTCGAAAATCAGAACCCCGCCACATTTTCGGCCTTACGAGTGAGGTTGACGTACATGCGACGCAAGATCCCCAGCACCTCTGCATTGGTTTGCTTCGAGGCCGCTGCGCGTCACCAGAGCTTCACCAAGGCCGCCCAGGAGCTTTCCTTGACCCAAGGCGCCGTCTGCAGACAGATTGCCAGCCTGGAAACGTTCCTTAACGTAGAGTTGTTCCGCCGCTCGCGCCGTGGTGTGAAGCTGACCGAGGCGGGCCTGTCGTACAGCCGCCAGGTTGCCGCGCAACTGGACGCAGTGGAGCGCGACACCTTGTCAGTGATGCGACAGCAGGGCGCCAGCGTGATCGAACTGGCAGTAGTACCGACATTCGGTACCCAATGGCTGCTACCGCGCCTCAAAGACTTCCAGCAGCGCCACCCGGAGGTCACCGTGAACCTCACCAACCGCACCCGGCCATTTCTGTTCGCGGACACAACATTCGATGCCGCCATCTATTTTGGTGATGGCGACTGGTCTGGCACACAGTCGCAGCGGCTGATGGGGGAAAACCCGTTACCCGTATGCAGCCCGGCACTGCTGGGCGGGCAAGGCACGCTCGAAGCACGGCATATCGCTGAGCTGCCACTGTTGCAGCAAAGCACGCGGCCGTATGCGTGGCGGCAATGGTTCGCAAGCGTGGCCATGAATGTGGAACGTGACATGACCGGCCCACGCTATGAGCTGTTTTCGATGCTTGCCCAAGCGGCCATGCACGAGATGGGCGTCGCGCTGATACCGCCGTTTCTGATCCAGCGCGAGTTGCGGGAGGGTAGGCTGGTAGTCGCTAACAGACACGTCCTGACTAGCGACAAGGCCTACTATCTGATGATTCCAGAACGCAAGGTGGAGTCCGCATCACTGCGCGCATTCCGTGACTGGCTGGTGAGGCAAGCGCAGGCATATGCCCAGGAACGGGACAACCTGACCCTGTAGTCAATTATTTTTAACACCTACAGATATATGTATTTGTCGCGTATTCGTAAACTGTTACGTACGCACAAAAATACCCGCTAACCGTCCTGACTACGGGGCTTTGCGGGTTATTTTGCGACATCGAACAAGCCATCAGCGAACTGGCCAAAATTTTTTTGTTTTTTTCTCCTAATCTGGCAATAGCCCGTAGTTGATGGGCTGCGACCTTATGCGTGCGACATGCGGTCACAGGGTGACTTGTAGTTTTAACTTCGTTTCGCTCCAGAACCGGTTGAAGCCCTATGGGTTCGTCTGCAAAATGCTTCGCCCGCCCAGGATCCGGCGGGATGGCGCTCCACAGCCACCCAGCACACCATTCGCAGTGCGCTGGCTTTGACAAAAACAAAGGTCACCGCAGGAGAAATAGTCGTGCACATTGGTGTTCCTCTCGAGACGCAGACCGGTGAGACAAGGGTCGCTGCGACCCCCGAAACCATCAAGAAACTGATTGGCCAGGGCCATCAGGTCACCGTTCAACGGGGGGCAGGGCTCAACGCCGCCATTCCGGACAGTGCCTATGAGGCCGTGGGTGCTTCCCTGGGGACCGCAGCCGATGCATACGGCGCCCAACTGGTCCTGAAGGTGGTCGCGCCCAACGACCAGGAACTGGCCCTGATCAACAGCGGCAGCCTGCTGGTAGGTATGCTCAACCCCTTCAACAGCGAACTGATCGGCAAAATGGCCGAACGCGGGATCACCGCCTTCGCGCTGGAGGCCGCGCCCCGCACGTCAAGGGCGCAGAGCCTGGACGTGCTGTCGTCACAGGCGAACATTGCCGGTTACAAGGCCGTGCTGCTGGCTGCCCATCACTACCCACGCTTCATGCCCATGCTGATGACCGCCGCCGGTACGGTCAAAGCCGCCCGGGTACTGATCCTGGGTGCGGGCGTTGCCGGCCTGCAGGCCATCGCCACGGCCAAGCGCCTGGGCGCAGTGATCGAGGCGTCCGACGTACGCCCGGCGGTGAAGGAGCAGATCGAGTCGCTGGGCGCCAAGTTCATCGACGTCCCCTACGAGACCGACGAAGAACGGGCGTGCGCCGAAGGCGTCGGCGGCTATGCCCGGCCGATGCCAGCCAGTTGGATGCAACGCCAGGCCCAGGCCGTGCACGAGCGCGCCAAGCAGGCGGATATCGTCATCACCACCGCATTGATCCCTGGCCGCAAGGCGCCAACCCTGCTCAGTGCCGAAACAGTGGCCCAGATGAAGCCTGGCTCGGTCGTCATCGACCTGGCCGCGGCCCAAGGCGGCAACTGCCCGCTGACCGTGGCGGACCAGGTTGTTCAGGCGCATGGCGTGACCATCGTCGGCCCTACCAACCTGCCGGCCCAGGTCGGCGCCGATGCCTCGGCGCTGTATGCGCGCAACCTGCTGGACTTCATGAAGCTGCTGTTCGACAAGGACGGCGCACTGACCATCAACCTCGAAGACGACATCGTCGCGGCCTGCCTGATGTGCCGCGATGGCCAGGTCGTCCGCAAGAACGGCTAAGGAGCACGACAATGGAAGACATGCTGATTTCCCACGGCATCTACAACCTGATCATCTTCGTGCTGGCCATTTATGTGGGCTACCACGTGGTGTGGAACGTCACCCCGGCGCTGCACACCCCACTCATGGCGGTCACCAATGCCATCTCGGCGATCGTCATCGTCGGTGCCATGCTGGCCGCCGCACTGACCGTCACCCCTGCCGGCAAACTGATGGGCACCCTGGCGGTGGCCCTGGCCGCAGTCAATGTGTTCGGTGGCTTCCTGGTCACCCGCCGCATGCTGGAAATGTTCAAGAAGAAAACCAAGAACGAGGCGCAGAAGTAAGCATGAGCATGAATCTGGTAACGCTCCTCTACCTCGTCGCCTCGGTGTGCTTCATCCAGGCGCTCAAGGGCCTGTCGCACCCGACCACCTCGCGGCGCGGCAACCTGTTCGGCATGATCGGCATGGGCATCGCCATCCTCACTACGGTTGGCCTCATCTACAAGCTCGCGGCGCTCTCCATCGGCAACGGTGGGGCTACGACCGGCATCGGTTACGTACTGGTCGGCCTGCTGGTGGGTGGTACCGCCGGTTCGATCATGGCCAAGCGGGTCGAGATGACCAAGATGCCCGAGCTGGTCGCCTTCATGCACAGCATGATCGGCCTGGCTGCGGTGTTCATCGCCATCGCCGCAGTGCTCGAACCGCAGTCGATGGGCATCGTTGCAGCCATCAGCGACCCGATCCCTACCGGTAACCGCCTGGAACTGTTCCTCGGCGCAGCCATTGGTGCCATTACCTTCTCTGGCTCGGTGATCGCTTTCGGCAAGCTGTCGGGCAAATACAAATTCCGCCTCTTCCAGGGTGCACCCGTACAGTTCGCCGGTCAGCACAAGCTCAATCTGATCCTGGGCCTGACCACCATCGCCTTGGGCCTGCTGTTCACGTTCACCGGCCATTACAGTGCCTTCACCCTGATGCTGGCCCTGGCCTTTGTCATGGGTGTGCTGATCATCATTCCGATTGGCGGCGCCGACATGCCGGTGGTTGTTTCAATGCTCAACAGCTACTCGGGTTGGGCAGCTGCGGGTATCGGCTTCTCGCTGAACAACTCGATGCTGATCATCGCGGGCTCGTTGGTGGGCTCTTCTGGCGCCATCCTGTCGTACATCATGTGCAAGGCGATGAACCGTTCGTTCTTCAACGTCATCCTCGGCGGCTTTGGTGGCGATACCGATGCGGGGGCGGCGCAAGGCTCGCAAGAGCAGCGCCCGGTCAAGTCCGGCTCGGCTGACGATGCCACCTTCCTGTTGAGCAATGCCGACAGCGTGATCATCGTTCCGGGCTATGGCCTGGCGGTGGCCCGTGCCCAGCATGCACTCAAGGAACTGACCGAAAAGCTGACCCACAACGGTGTGACCGTGAAGTACGCGATTCACCCGGTTGCGGGGCGTATGCCTGGGCATATGAACGTGCTGCTGGCCGAAGCCGAAGTCCCTTACGACCAGGTCTTCGAGATGGAAGACATCAACGCCGAGTTTGGCCAGGCCGACGTGGTACTCGTGCTGGGCGCGAACGACGTGGTCAACCCGGCGGCAAAAAACGACCCCAAGTCGCCCATTGCCGGCATGCCGATTCTCGAAGCGTTCAAGGCCAAGACCATCATCGTCAACAAGCGCTCGATGGCCAGTGGCTACGCCGGCCTGGATAACGAACTGTTCTACCTGGACAAAACCATGATGGTATTCGGTGACGCCAAGAAGGTCATCGAAGACATGGTCAAGGCAGTGGAATAGAACACGGCAGCAAACCCGCCGATATAAAGAAAGCCCCGGTAAGCATCTACCGGGGCTTTCTTTTTGTTGATCCGGATCAACGGCTCTACCGAGAGGCTTCTCATACGACCATGGTCGTGGGACGGCAATGGGCGAAATCTCTAGACTGCGCTGCAGTAGTTTCAGCAGCCCGAGATAACAATCCATGTACCGTGACCGTATCCGCTTGTCCTCTCTGCACAGCAAGGTAATGAGTGCGGCTGATGCCGCTGGTCTGATCGAGGACGGCATGACTGTCGGCATGAGCGGCTTTACCCGCGCCGGTGAGGCCAAGGCCGTCCCGCATGCACTGGCCGAACGTGCCAAACAGTCGCCACTGAAGATCAGCCTGATGACCGGCGCCAGCCTGGGCAACGACCTGGACAAGCAACTGACCGAGGCCGGTGTATTGGCCCGCCGCATGCCTTTCCAGGTAGACAGCACCCTGCGCAAGGCCATCAACGACGGCAAGGTGATGTTCATCGACCAGCACCTGTCGGAAACCGTCGAACAACTGCGCAACCAGCAATTGAAGCTGCCGGACATCGCGGTCATCGAAGCCGTGGCCATCACTGAGCAGGGCCACATCGTACCTACTACATCGGTGGGTAACTCGGCCAGTTTCGCCATCTTCGCCAAGCAGGTGATCGTCGAGATCAACCTCTCGCACAACACCAACCTCGAAGGTTTGCACGACATCTATATACCCACCTATCGCCCGACCCGCACGCCCATTCCGCTGGTCAAGGTCGACGATCGTATCGGCAGCACCACCATCCCGATCGACCCGGCGAAGATCGTGGGTATCGTCATCAGCGACCAACCGGACTCGCCATCTACCGTGTTGCCGCCAGATGACGAAACCCAGGGTATCGCCAACCACCTGATCAACTTCCTGAAGAAGGAAGTGGAAGCTGGCCGCATGACCAACAAGCTCGGCCCACTGCAGGCCGGCATCGGTAGCATTGCCAACGCCGTGATGTGCGGCTTGATCGAGTCGCCCTTCGAAGACCTGACCATGTACTCCGAAGTGCTGCAGGACTCGACCTTCGACCTGATCGACGCCGGCAAGCTGCGTTTTGCATCGGGCAGCTCCATCACCCTGTCGACCCGTCGCAATGCCGATGTATTCGGTAACCTTGAACGCTACAAGGACAAGCTCGTACTGCGCCCGCAGGAAATCTCCAACCATCCGGAGGTCGTGCGGCGCTTGGGCATCATCGGTATCAATACCGCGCTGGAGTTCGACATCTACGGCAACGTCAATTCCACCCACGTGTGTGGCACCAGGATGATGAACGGCATCGGTGGCTCGGGTGACTTCGCCCGTAACGCCCACCTTGCTGTATTCGTTACCAAGTCGATTGCCAAAGGCGGTGCAATTTCCAGTGTGGTGCCAATGGTCAGCCATGTGGACCATACCGAACACGACGTGGACATCCTGGTCACCGAACAAGGTTTGGCCGACCTGCGTGGCCTGGCCCCGCGCGAGCGGGCACGCGTGATCATCGACAACTGTGTGCACCCAGACTACCGCGCGGCACTGAACGATTACTTCGAGCGCGCCTGCCAACGTGGCGGCCATACGCCACATATCCTGCGCGAAGCGCTGAGCTGGCACGAGAACCTGGAAGAAACCGGCCGCATGCAAGCGAGCTGATCCAGCGGCGGCATGGAACAGCAGCCCCGCTTCTGCTGTTCCAGCCCATTCGCGTTTCACGTCCAGACACAAGAATATCCAGAACTGTACTACTGTACCTGTCCTAGGCTTCTTTCAAGCCTGCAGAACATCGCCACATACCAAAAATGCACCATAAAGATGCAGACCAGTACAGTTGCGCCTGTTTCGAGTGCAACAGTAGGGTTACACAGTTAACTGAGCCATCGTCTTTCGCATGAACTGTATCTACTGTTCTGGACAAGAGAGGAGGATCATTGGCATCAGTTAAATCACTACCTAATCCCGCCATAAGCGGAAGGATGACGCATCATGGAACGTACCCTCAGTTCCGGTCTGGTTTTTGAAAGCAACGCCCAGCAATCCAACGCATCGCTGCCGCTGCGCGCACTGTCCACTCTGCTGCTGTGGCAGCGCCGCATGGCAAGCCGCCGTCAACTGGCTCGCCTGGACGCTCGCCTGCTGGCCGACGCTGGCATCAGCGAGTCGCAGCGTTACGAAGAGCTGAGCAAGCCTTTCTGGCGCTAAGCACCGGCTTGCCGGCTTCGGCCGGCACCGCGAATTCCTGAAACCCGTTGCAGGCAACTGCGACGGGTTTTTTGTTTGTGGCATGCAGAGGTCAGCGCCAAGCGCTGAACAGGTACAGTTTGTGTAGTACAAATCCAAACCGATACAGTTCACGGCCCGTTCTTCGTTAACATCTGGAAACACCCGCGCGTGATACGCTTGGCTTGGCAGTCTGGTAGAAACAACTGTCATAAGTACCGCGACCAGCAATGCGAGCGTCCGATAAGCAGAACCACCCGACCCGAGTTCAGGAGTGCACGAAATGTCCCGTAAATATCTGATTGGCGCCGCTATTATGCTGAGCCTGGCTGGCACCGCGAACGCCACCAGTTTCGTCGTCACCACTGACGCTGTAGTAGGGGCAGTAGCTGCGTCCACCGACGCCACCTCGGATGTTTCTTCGTCGTTCCGTGACGATAAAATCGTCCAGGCCGCCCGTGACGACGCTGCCAGCTTCGTAGGCAGCCAAGGCGATATCCGCGGTGCCAAGCTGGAAAGCGCGTTCCGGCACATCCGCGCACAAATGCCAAGCCTGCAGGCCAGCGACGCCGAACTGGCCCAGGCCATTCTGGCAATCTAAGCGCCGGCAAGCGCCCAGGCTGTGCCGGGTGCCCCGTACAGCCAGGCCAGCCCTCGCCACCCTTACTTCCAGTTGTCGTAGAGCCCATGCGTTATCTGTTGCCGCTGCTGTTTTCCCTTGCCGGCATGGCCAGCGCCCATGCCATGGACACCACTACCCAAGGCCTGGTGATCTCGGCCTACGCCACCAGCCAGGTCACCACTGCACCCTTTGATCGCAAATTGGTGCGTGAGGCCCGTGACGATGCCGCGGTATTCGTCGCCACCCATGGCCAGATCCGCGGTGCTCGGCTGGAAGCTGCCCTGGAATCATTACGCCATAATTGCGCACGGCAGGGCGTTGGCGATCTGGAACTGGCGCAAGCAATTCTCGTCCAATGACTACATCTGACTCCCTGTAATTTTTCGGAGATGCTCCATGCGTAAACCGCTGATTGCCGCTACCCTCGGCATGCTGCTGCTGGCTGACCTGGCCCAGGCACAGACCCTGGTGGCCACCAGCAACATCATCGTGCGTGCCTTTGGCCGCTCGATCGACTTCACCTCGGACACCACCACTTCGATCCGCGACTCGAAAGTGGTACGCGAAGCCCACGACGACGCAGCCAGCTTCGTGGCCAGCAACGGGGACATCCGTGGCGCGCAGCTCGAAGCTGCCCTCACCACCCTGCGCGAGCGCGTTCCGGAAGCACGCGGCGCCAGCGACCAGGTATTGGCCGAAGCCATCCTCGCACTGTGAAGCCCGTGCGTGCCTGGCTGTTCGGCTGCGCCCTGACGCTGCTCGGCACGCCCGCCCTGGCCGGCCTGCAGCTCGAGCTGCAGTCGTCCGGCCTCGACCCACAGCAGACCCAAGCCAGCCAGGCCCTGCTTGACGAGGCCATGGCCAAGCTGCCCCCGCGCTTCAAGCAGCAACTCGACCGCCGCGTGCAGGTCAGCTGGAGCGACAACATGCCAGCCGACGCCTATGGGCAGGCCACACTGGTGTCCACGCTTCAGCTCAACCGTCGCCTGCTGCCCGGGCTCACCGATGGCAGTGCCGCCATTGAGCGCACCAACCGCCCTCATGGCACCGTGCGACAAGAGCTACTGGCCACTGTCCTGCACGAGCTCAGCCATATCTACGACCGTGCGCGCCTATGGCCCAGCCGTGAAAGATCGCTGATTGCCCGCTGTAAACGCCAACAGGGCACCGTGGGCAAAATCGGCCTGCCTGAGGAATGCCGCGGCCAGGCTGAGCGCCGCTTCACCCTGAGCGATGACCCACGCCTGCTTGACCTGGCCGGCTGGCCGCAATACGTGGGCCGCCGGGGTGAGCGTGAGCAGCACAACGGCCAGTTCGTGCGCAGTCCCGACAGCTATGAACTCAGCAGCCCCAAGGAATACCTCGCGGTGAACATGGAGTACTTCCTCCTGGACCCGAGCTACGGTTGCCGCCGCCCAGCGCTCAACCAGTACCTGCATGAGCATTTCGGCTGGGCACCGCCACAGAACACTTGCGCCAAAGGCTTGCCATTCATCAATGCCGGTAGCGACTTCGCCCGCCAGCCACTGGGCGAAATCGACCCCGAACGGGTTTATGAAGTGGACTACCTGCTGGCCGAAGCCAACCAGAACCTGGTCAGCCGCTGGGGCCACAGCATGCTGCGCCTGGTCATCTGCAAACCTGGCCGCCCCCGCGGGCCAGACTGCCGCCTCGACCTGGACCAGAGCCTGGTACTGTCATACCGCGCGTTCGTCAACGATGTGCAGCTATCGAGCTGGGACGGCCTGGTCGGCGTCTATCCATCGCGCCTGTTCGTGCTACCGCTGGGCCAGGTCATCGACGAATACACCAAGACAGAGCTGCGCAGCCTGGCCTCGGTGCCCTTGAAGCTGAACCGCGAAGAGGTTGAAAACCTGGTACGCCAGGCTGCCGAAATGCACTGGAGCTACGACGGCAACTACTGGTTCCTGTCCAACAACTGTGCTGTAGAGTCACTGAAGTTGCTGCGCAGCGGCACCGCCAACCCGCAATTGAATGACCTGGACAGTATCATGCCCAACGGTTTGCTGGCCGTACTCAAAGGCAGGGGGCTGGCCGACACGAGCGTGCTCGACAACCCCCGCGAGGCGCTGCGCCTGGGCTACCGCTTCGACTCCTACCGCGAGCGGTACCAGGCCATGTTCGAGGTGCTGCGCAAGCAATTGCCGATCAAGCAGCAACTGGTAGAAGACTGGCTGGCCTTGAGCGCCGAGCAACGTCGCCCCTGGTTCGCCCAGGCCGACCTGCGCACCAGCGCTGCGCTGCTGCTGCTGGAGCAGGCCAGCCTGCGCCGGCAACTGTTGCTAGCCCAGGACGAGGTCAAGCAGCGCTACCTGAATGCCGCAGCGTTGAAAGATGGCAGCGTCAACAAGGCCGATGCCACCCTCAAGCAAATGCTTGCCAACAGCGGCTTCCTCAGCCGCCCGGCAGAATTGCTCGACAGCAAAGGCTATGGACTGCCGCAGCCCGAAGAACGCGAACGCCTGGAACGGGAGAGCAAGGAACGGCAGGCCCGGTTGCTGCGCCTGAGTACCAACCTGGACAAGGAGGTGAGGGCGCTGCTGGAGCCTTCGCGGGCCAGGGAAATTTCTGCGGTAGAGGCCAATGTGAAGCAGATAGGCGAGCATTTGCGGGCACTGCACAAGGCTGCAGGTGGCCTGCAGTTGTAATTGCGCCTATCCGCGGCGAGCCGGCTTCCACCTAGTGGAGTTGGCTTGCCAGCGGCAGGACCCGCAGCACGAGCACAGCATCTTAAAGGCGTTCCCCGTGCTCCCCCGGCAAATCCTCATCAAGGTGCAGCCAAGGCAACCGGCTGCCTACCCAGATATGGCGGTTGGCGCGCACGCCCTCCGGGTGGTCGAGGGTGGCTACGGTCACATCGATGGTCTCGGGACTGTGCGTGGTCACCAGCGCCACATGGGCCCCACACCGCCCACAAAAGTAACGGCTGCAACTGGGCGGGGCCACGTAGCAGTTCGGCTTACCCGTTAACCAATGGAAATCCGAGCGGGGTAGGGTCAGCCAGGTCACGACCAGCCCACCACTTACCCGCCGACAGATCGTGCAGTGGCAGTGGGCGATGTCCGTCAGGTCACCCGCCAGCCGATACCGCAACGCGCCGCAATGGCAGCCACCCTCGGTCACATGCTGCATCATCTACCTCTCGTCGCCTTTGCTTCAGCGAAAGCTGGCTGAAAGCTTGTGCTCATAGGATAGCGCCACCACCGGCACAAGACCGGTCAGCCAGGGCACCCGGTAACAACCGCGCCCGGCCCAATCAACAACAACAATGGTGATCCTGATGTATTCCTGTGCCCGCCTTCGCGCAATCCCCCTCCGCATGCTCCCCGTGCAGCGCCAAACGCGCTGACCCGCCCGAATCGACGTTCCTTTCGTAGCGCCACGCCTGGAGTATTGCCATGCTGACCTTCCTCGGCTTCGCCATGGTCATCACCTTCATGTACCTGATCATGACCAAGCGCCTGTCGGCCTTGATCGCGCTGATCCTGGTACCGATCCTGTTCGCCGTGTTCGGCGGTTTTTCCGCCAAGATCGGCCCGATGATGCTCGAGGGCATCAGCAAGCTCGCGCCTACCGGTGTGATGCTGATGTTCGCAATCCTGTATTTCGCCCTGATGATCGACTCCGGCCTGTTCGACCCGGCCGTGCGCAAGATCCTCAAGCTGGTCAAGGGCGACCCGCTGAAAGTCTCGGTGGGTACCGCCGTACTGGCCCTGGTGGTTTCGCTCGACGGTGATGGCGCCACCACTTACATGATTTGCTGCGCCGCCATGCTGCCGATGTACAGCCGCCTGGGGATGAGCCCGCGAATCATGGCCGGCCTGACCATTCTGGCCGGCGGCGTGATGAACATGACCCCTTGGGGCGGCCCGACCGCACGTGCCGCCAGCGCCCTGCACGTGGACCCGTCGGACATTTTCGTGCCGATGATCCCGGCCATGTTGTTCGGCGTACTGGCCATCCTGGCCATTGCCTACCTGTACGGCAAGCGTGAGCGTGCCCGCCTGGGTGAACTGCACCTGCCAACCGATGACACCGACCATAGCGATATCACCGTTTCGCAATTCCCTGAGGCCCGCCGCCCCAAGCTGCTGTACTTCAATGGCGCGCTGACTGCCGCCCTGATGGTCGCGCTGATCGCCGGTATCCTGCCGCTGCCGGTGCTGTTCATGATCGCCTTCAGCATTGCCATGATCGTCAACTACCCCTGCCTGCAACAGCAGAAAGACCGCATCGCCGCCCACGCCGGCAGCGTGCTGGCAGTAACCGGGTTGATCTTCGCCGCGGGCATCTTCACGGGCATTCTGTCGGGCACCGGCATGGTCGATGCCATGTCCAAGAGCCTGCTGGCAGTCATCCCTGAAGCGATGGGCCCCTACATGGCAGTGATCACCGCAATCGTGAGCATGCCGTTCACCTTCTTCATGTCCAACGACGCGTTCTACTACGGGGTTTTGCCAGTGTTGGCCGAGGCCGCCAGCCACTACGGCATCAGCCCGGTTGAAATGGCCCGCGCATCGATCGTCGGCCAGCCGGTACACCTGCTCAGCCCACTGGTGCCCTCGACCTACCTGCTGGTAGCCCTGGCCGGTATCGAGTTTGGCGATCACCAGCGCTTCACGCTCAAGTGGGCAGTGCTGGTGTGCCTGTGCATAATGTTCGCCGCGCTGCTGATGGGCATTTTCCCGCTGTTCAGTAGTCTTTAATAAACGCGTACTACCCCACCGCGACGCGCCCTGCAGGGCGCGTCGCCTTTACCGCTCGAAGGAAACAACATGGAATGGCTGACCAGCCCGGAAATCTGGGTTGCCTTTTTTACCCTCACCGCGCTTGAGATCGTCCTCGGGATCGACAACATCATCATGATCTCGATCCTGGTCAGCCGCATGCCCAAGCACATGCAGCCGCGCACCCGGATCTTCGGCCTGGCCCTGGCCATGGTCACCCGCATCATGCTGCTGTTGTCGATCACCTGGGTCATGCGCCTTACCGCCGACCTGTTCGTGGTACTCGGCCAGGGCATCTCCGGGCGTGACCTGATCCTGTTCTTCGGCGGCCTGTTCCTGCTGTGGAAAAGCTCGCAAGAGATCTACCACGGCCTGGAAGGTGAGGACGAAAACGATGAAGCGCCCAAAGGCGCAGGTGGCAAGTTCTTCTACACCATCATTCAGATTGCCATCATCGACATCGTGTTCTCGCTGGACTCGGTGATCACCGCAGTAGGCATGGTGTCCCACGTGCCAGTGATGATCGCTGCCATCGTCGTGGCCGTACTGGTGATGATGCTGTGCGCCGGCGCCATCAGCAACTTCATCGACAAGCACCCATCGCTGAAGATGCTCGCACTGTCGTTCCTGATCGTGGTCGGTACCGTACTGATCGCCGAAGCGTTCGAAGTGCACGTGCCCAAAGGCTACGTCTACTTCGCCATGGCCTTCTCGCTGGCGGTAGAGGCCATCAACATTCGCATGCGCACTGCCCTGGCCCGCAAGGACGGCAAAGAGCATGACCCAGTGAAACTGCGCAAGGACATTCCGGGTCAGTAAGAGCGGAACGTGCAGGACAGCGGGGGCCCTACGGGGCCCCTTTTTCATTTTTGAATGGCTGCTACGTGGCGCCTGCAAGACCGGCAATGATTCATTCACGATATGTTTCAAATTGATGACTACCGTGCGAAGCTGGCAAGCACTGCGCAAAACAGCTAAAGCTTTGAGTGAGCAATGAAAACCTATTCGAACGCTCACGTTTCTTCCCTTGGCCCCATGGGCCTGTGCTTCAGGGGGCCTTCGCCATGCTGACCCTGCTCAACCTGCTCTCGGCCGTAACGCTACTGGTCTGGGGCACCCATATCGTGCGCACCGGCATCCTTCGGGTATTCGGCTCGAATCTGCGGCGCATCATTGGCCAGAACATGAACAAGCGCCCGCTGGCATTCATTGCCGGCATTCTGGTCACTGCCATGGTGCAAAGCAGCAACGCCACGGCCATGCTGGTCACCTCGTTCGTCGGCCAGGGCCTGATGGCCATGACCCCCGCCTTGGCAATCATGCTCGGCGCCGATGTCGGCACTGCGCTGATGGCCCGGGTACTCACGTTCGACCTATCCTGGCTGTCGCCGCTGTTGATCTTCCTCGGCGTCATCTTCTTCCTTTCGCGCAAACAGACGCGGGCTGGCCAATTGGGCAGGGTGGGTATCGGGCTGGGCCTGATCATCCTGGCGCTGGAGCTGATCGTACAGGCCGCCGCGCCCATCACCCATGCCCAGGGCGTGAAGGTGCTGTTCGCCTCGCTGACGGGCGACATCATGCTCGATGCCCTGGTCGGGGCGATGTTCGCCATGGTCTCTTATTCCAGCCTGGCGGCCGTTCTGCTCACGGCGACCCTGGCCGGTGCCGAGGTCATTAGCCTGCCGGTGGCCATTGGCCTGGTAGTCGGCGCCAACATCGGCAGTGGCCTGCTGGCGTTCATCAGCACCAGCATGCAGAACGCCGCCGGCCGCCGGGTGGCCTTGGGCAGCCTGCTGTACAAGCTGATCGGCCTGGTGTTGATCATTCCCGTACTGCACCCGCTGGTAGGCTGGATGGACTCGCTGAGCTTCAGCCCGCAAGAGCTGGTCATCGGCTTCCACCTGCTCTACAACACCTCCCGTTGCTTGCTGATGCTACCCACGGTCAACCCCATGGGTCGGTTGTGCAATGTGCTGCTGCCCGAGCGGGAACACAGCAACGGCCAGATCCGTGCGCGCCACCTCGACGCGTCCGCACTGGAGACCCCCAGCCTGGCCCTGGCCAATGCCGCGCGGGAAACCCTGCGCCTGGGCGACATCGTCGACAGCCTGCTCGAAGCCATGCTGGGGGCCCTGCGGGGCACCCAGACGGCGCTGCCCCAGCAGGTACGCGCCCTGGGCGAAGATGCCGACGCCCTGTACAGCGCGATCAAGCTGTACCTGGCGCAGATGACACGCGAGGACCTCAGCGAGCAAGACAACCGTCGCTGGGCGGAAATCATCGAAGTGGCTATCAACCTCAAGCTGGCCTGCGACCTCATCGAACGCATGCTGCGCAAGGTCCAGCAGCAGAAGACCAGCCAGCGCCGTGAGTTTTCCCAGGTCGGCCTGGAAGAGCTGACCGGCCTGCAGGAACAATTGCTGGCCAACCTGCGCCTGGGCTTGTCGGTGTTCCTCAGCGCCGACCCGGAAAGCGCCCGCTTGCTGCTGCGTGAAAAACGCCGGTTCCGGGCCCAGGAGCGGCGCCTGGCCCACGCCCACGTCAGCCGCCTGCAGCGCAAAGTCATGCAAAGCCTCGAGACCAGTTCGCTACACTTGGAGCTGATCGCCGACATGAAGCGTTTGAACTCTTTGTTCTGCAGCAGTGCCTATGTGGTACTGGGCGGCTCGGACACCGGCGGGTTGATGCTCGACAGTGTGCCAGACGAAGCCAGCCATGATTCTGCCTAGCTGAGGACCCTAGCTCGCCCATGCGTTGCCTGATGTTCGTTTGCATCCTGATCTGCAGCCTGCCCACTTTCGCCCTCGACCGGTCGCGGGTGGAAGGCTACCTGTTGCCCAACGGCCTGCAGGTGATTCTGAAAAATGGCTACGAGCGTGACCATGTGGCGATACGCCTGGTGGTCGGGGTTGGGCTGGATGATTTCGATTGCGAGCAGAAAGAGCTGCCGCACCTGCTTGAGCACCTGCTGTTCAGCGGCATCGATGAAACCGGCGAAGGCGGCCTGGAAGAGCGCCTGCAGGCGCTGGGCGGGGAATGGAACGCCTTTACCAGCAGTGCCGATACCACTTTCGTCATCGAAGCACCGGCGCGCAACCAGCGCAAGGTACTCGACCTGTTGCTGGCGGTCATCCGCGATACCCACATCGATGCCAAGGCCCTGGCCACCGCCAAACGCATCATCGAACGCGAGGATGGCGGCCACTACGGCCACCTGCAGCGCTGGCTCGACCGCCAGGACATCGGCCACCCCGCCAGCGACCAACTGGCCACCGAGCTCGGCCTGAAGTGCCCAGAGCGCTCCAACGTCGACGACATGACCCTGGAACAGGTCCAGGCCCTGCGCGATCGCTGGTACGCCGCCAACAACATGACCCTGATCATGGTCGGTGGCCTGGACCGCCTGTTGCCAGCCTATCTGGAACGCTCGTTTGGCGAGCTGCCGGCCACCGAGCCAGAAGAGCGCCGCAACCTGGATAGCATCACCCAGCAAGCCGAGCAGCGTCGCGATCTGACCCGTGGCTGGCTCGGTGACAGCGTGAAACTGCACTGGCTTTTCATCGAGCCGGTACTGGACAACGACCACCAGGCCACCCTCGACCTGCTGGCACGCTACCTGGACTGGGCCATCTACGACCAGCTGCGCCTGCGCAATGGCTTGTCCTATGGGCCCTCGGTGCAGCGCGAAAGCTTCGGTGACACCGGCCTGCTCAGCGTCAATGCCGACCTGGAGCGCGATGACATCGACAAGGCCGTAGCGGTCATGCAGCGGTTGTTCAAGCACCTGCGCAAAGAGGGGCTGGACCCGGATACGTTCGCCCGCATCAAGGATGCCAGTGTCGCCAAGGAAAGCTGGAGCACCCAAGGCAACAGTGCCTTGGCCGATTACTACTGGGGAGCGCTGAACGACTACACCGACGGCCGCTTCACCAACCCGGTGCGCAAACTGCGCCAGGTCACCCTGGAACAGGCCAACCAGGCGTTGCGGGAATTGCTCAAGGAAGACGGCTACGTACGCATTGAAAAGCCGCTGCTCGGTTATGACGAATTCTATGGGCTGGGTGCCCTGTTGGTAGGGCTGATCGTGGCCGCGGGGCTGTTGCGCTGGCGGCGGCATGGCCCACAGCGGCCGAGCGGTGCTACACGCCGGCGGTGAATCAGCGGTATTCTTTTGCCAGTACTGGCCTCTTCGCGGGTAAACCCGCTCCTACAGGGACCCCACTGTTGCAGAAGCTGTGGTGATCCTGTGGGAGCGGGTTTACCCGCGAAGCGGCCGGCACAGCCACCCAACTCTCTCCTGTTGTAGAGCCAATGCCCCAGATCCCCCGCATCGTCCAGCGCATCATCGAACTGCTCAAACGCTATCCCGGCATCATCGCGCTTGGGGGTTTTCTTTCCGGCATCGGCAGCTTCATCCTGGTCGACCGCCAGGCCGGCCTGGCCAGTTGGGTTGCCGTGCTGATGCTGGTGAGCTGGGTGTGGCTGATGCTGGAAAACACACTCACCGGCCTGTTCGCGCGCACGTTCAACCGCGAAATCCCGCAGCCACTGCTGCGCTACGCCACGCAGATGATCCACCAGGAAACACTGTTCTTCGTTTTGCCCTTCTTCTTCATCACCACGACCTGGAACAGCGGCCAGTTGGTGTTCACCGGCCTGCTCGGCGCTGCCGGCCTGGTGTCGATCATCGACCCGCTGTACTACAAATGGCTGGCTCCGCGGCGCTGGCTGTTCCTGGCGCTGCATACCCTGACCCTGTTCGCTGCGTTGCTCACGGCGTTGCCGATCATCGTCCACCTGACCACCGCGCAAAGCTTCAAGCTGGCGCTGATCATCGCCATGGCGCTGTCGTTTCCCAGCTTGGCCAGCAGTTTTCCGATCAACAACTGGCGCCGGGCTGTGGCCTTGTTGCTGGTCACGCTGTCGGTGGGTGCTGGCGGCTGGTTGTTGCGCTCCTGGGTACCGCCGGCAACCCTGTGGATGACCGAGGTG
Organism: Pseudomonas sp. TJI-51; assembly: GCF_000190455.2. NCBI lineage: Bacteria > Pseudomonadati > Pseudomonadota > Gammaproteobacteria > Pseudomonadales > Pseudomonadaceae > Pseudomonas > Pseudomonas sp. TJI-51. The sequence goes on along the minus strand of NZ_AEWE02000059.1, from coordinate 53,546 downwards.
GCGGTGAGCACCGAAGTGCTGAACCGCCAGCCAGGCGAGTCGCTGCACGAAATTGCCGCCAGCAGCATTCGCAGCAGCGGCTTGTACGCCTATACCGCCATCAACGCACCACGCGGCCTGAATGAGCGGATCTACCATGTGTGGCAGAAGGACGGCCAGGAGGTGGACCGCATTGCCCTCGACATCCACGGTGGGCGCAAGGAAGGCTACCGGGCCTGGACGCACAAGCAGAACTTCCCACCCAACCCGGTGGGCAGGTGGCAGGTGCGGGTTCTGACCGAGGATGGCCAAGTGATTGGCGTACTGCGCTTCAAGGTGGTCGACGATGCGCCAGCCGGCTAATCAACACCTGCTGGTACACAGCACATAATCACCAAACAGCCCCGGCCTGCTGCGCTATGATCAGCCCCTGAGCCTTAGCGCCGAGTCAGTTGCATGGAGCCTATGACCACCCCCAGCCTCACTCTGGATACCAGCCGGCAACCGGCCTGCCTGCGCATTGCAGGTGACTGGACCTTGGCGCACTACGCCAGCCTGAAACGCGACAGCGAGCGGCTGCGTGCGCAATACACCCCCGACACCGTCGCCGACCTCAGCCAGCTGGGGCGCCTGGACACGGCCGGTGCGTCGCTGCTGGCCGAACTGCTCGGCACCGAGCGTCTGTCGCGCTGCACCCACGACCTGCCGGAAGCCAGCCGGGCGCTGCTGAAGAATGTCTACCAATCAGTCCAGGACTACTGCATCCCGGTCAAGGAGCCCGAGCGCAACGTGCTGCTGTTGCTGCTGGAGCGTATAGGCTGCGCCGTCGGCACCCTGTGGCAAGACAGCATGCAACTGCTCGGTTTCATCGGCGTCATCCTCGAAACGTTGCTACGCCGTGCCCTACAGCCACACCGCTGGCGCATCACCCCGGTCGTCGCCCACATCGAACAGACAGGGCTGGATGCCGCGCCAATCGTGGCCTTGCTGACCTTTCTGGTGGGTGCCGTGGTGGCCTTCCTTGGCGCCACGGTGCTGGCCGACTTCGGCGCAACGGTGTTCACCGTCGACCTGGTGGCGTTCTCGTTCCTGCGCGAGTTCGCCGTGTTGCTCACCGCCATCCTCATGGCCGGCCGCACCGCCAGCGCATTTACCGCGCAGATCGGCTCGATGAAAGCCAATGAGGAAATAGACGCGATCCGCACCCTGGGCCTCAACCCAATGGAACTGCTGGTGGTACCCCGGGTGCTGGCCCTGCTGATTACCCTGCCGCTGCTCACGTTCGTCGCCATGCTTTGCGGCATCGTCGGCGGGGCCGTGGTGTGCGCCCTGTCGCTGGGCATTTCGCCGGCCATGTTCCTGTCATTGCTGCAAAGCGATATTGGCGTGCAGCACTTTCTGGTCGGCCTGGCCAAGGCGCCGTTCTTTGCCTTTCTGATTGCCGCCATTGGCTGCCTGGAAGGCTTCAAGGTCAGCGGCAGCGCCGAGTCGGTCGGTGCACACACGACTTCGGCCGTGGTGCAGTCGATCTTCGTGGTTATCGTGCTCGACGCGGTGGCCGCGCTGTTCTTCATGGAGATGGGCTGGTGAACCGACGTGAGAGCGTGATCGAAGCCCGCGGCATCTGTAACCGCTTTGGCCGGCAAGTGGTGCATGAAAACCTGGACCTGGACCTGTACCGCGGCGAGATCCTTGCCGTGGTGGGCGGGTCTGGTAGCGGCAAGTCCGTGCTGCTGCGCAGTATCATCGGCCTGCGCCGCCCCAACGAAGGGCAGATCAAGGTGTTCGGCCAGGACCTGGCCGGCCTGCGCGAGACGCAGCGCTCATTGGTCGAACGGCGTTTTGGCGTACTGTTCCAGAAGGGCGCGCTGTTCTCTTCCCTGACAGTGACCGAGAACGTTGCCCTGCCACTGATCGAGCATGCCGGATTATCCCGCGCCGATGCCGAGCACCTGGCCGGGGTAAAACTGGCATTGGCCGGGCTGCCGATCTCGGCGGCCGACAAGTACCCTGCTTCTTTGTCGGGGGGCATGATCAAGCGCGCAGCGCTGGCCCGGGCCCTGGCCCTGGACCCGGACATACTGTTCCTCGACGAGCCGACCGCAGGCCTGGACCCGATCGGCGCTGCGGCCTTCGACCAGTTGATCCTCACCCTGCGCGATGCGCTCGGCCTGTCGGTGTTCCTGATCACCCACGACCTTGACACCCTGTACACCATCACCGACCGCATCGCCGTACTGTCGCAGAAAAAGGTCCTGGTGGCCGGCCCATTGGCCGAGGTCGAACAGACCAACGACGCCTGGATCCAAGAATACTTTCACGGCCCACGCGGGCGCGCAGCCGAGCAGGCCGCCACCCGCACTGGCCAGGAGCGCTGAGCAATGGAAACCCGAGCCCATCACGTTCTTATCGGCCTGGTCACCGTCCTGGTGGTAGCCGGTGCCATGCTGTTCGGCCTGTGGCTGACCAAGTCCAGCGTCGACGATGCGTTCAAGGACTACGAAGTCGTGTTCAACGAGGCAGTTTCCGGCCTGTCTCGTGGCAGCCCGGTGCAGTACAACGGGATCAAGGTGGGTGACGTTTCCACCCTACGCCTGGACCCTAAAGACCCGCGTCGGGTATTGGCACGGGTGCGCCTTAGCGGCGACACCCCAGTCAAAGAAGATACCCAGGCCAAGCTGACCCTGGCCGGGGTGACCGGCAACTCGTTCATCCAGCTCAGCGGCGGTACCCCACAGAGCCCCGAGCTGAAAGGCAAAGACGGCAAGCTGCCGGTGATCATCGCCTCGCCATCGCCCATCTCGCGCCTGCTCAATGACAGCAGCGACCTGGTGACCAACATCAACTTGCTGCTGCACAACGCCAACCAGATGTTCTCCGAGGGCAACATCGACCACCTCAGCAATACCTTGGCCAACCTCGACAAGACCACCGGCGCCTTCGCCGGGGAGCATGGCAGCATCAGCCAGGCTATCGAGCAACTGGTCCAGGTAGGCAAGCAGGCCAGCGCGACCCTGGCCGAAACCCAGGTGCTGATGCGCAATGCCAATGGCTTGCTGGGCACCGAGGGCAAGCAGGCCATCGGCAGCGCCGAGCAAGCCATGCAGTCGTTGGCGCAGAGCACTGCCACCATCAATAGCCTGCTGAAGGACAACAGCGAAGCCATCGGCGACGGCGCCCAGGGCCTGAACCAGCTGACCCCGGCCATCCGCGAACTGCGCGAAACCCTCAACGCACTCAAAGGCATTTCCCGGCAACTGGAAGCAGACCCCAGCGGCTACCTGCTCGGCCGCGACAACAACAAGGAGTTCCAGCCATGAAATCGTCGCTGCGCTTAGTGGCTTTGGCGGTCACGATTGGGCTGACCAGCGCCTGCTCGATCCTGCCCACGAGCGAGCCTGTGGACCTGTATCGCTTGCCGGTCAACCAGGTCAGCCGCAGCGCGCCGCCGCTGGACTGGTCATTGCGCCTGAACAAACCGCTGGCCAGCGAGGTATTGGCCGGGCCACGGATTGCGGTCATCCCGCAGGGCAATGTGGTCAGCAGCTACAAGGGCGCGCGCTGGAGCGATCCGGCCCCGATGCTGCTGCGCAACCGGCTGCTCGACGGCTTTCAGCGCGACGGCCAGGTGCAGCGCCTGAGCGCCGACGATAGCAATTTGCAGGCTGACTACGAGCTGGCTGGCGAGTTGCAGGCGTTCCAGAGCGAATACCGCGCGGACGGCACCGTGGAAGTGGTGATCCGCTATGACGCACGGCTGGTGCAAGGCCGCACTCAGCGTATCCTCGCCAGCAAGCGCTTCGAAGTCCGCCAGCCGCTGGCAGACAAGCAAGTAGCCGGGGTAGTGGCCGGGTTTGGCCAAGCGTGCGACCTACTCACCGGGCAGGTGGTCGACTGGGCGATTGCCCAGGCAGGCAGCAGCACAACCCGCTAGTGTTTACCCGTTGATGCGATGCAGGCCTGCAGATCGTTCAGGCAAAGAACCAGTAACACACGCAGATGGCTGCCACTACACCAGAGAACTCGGCCAGCAGCGCACACCCTACCGCATGCCGCACACGCTGGATGCCCACCGCGCCGAAATACACCGCCAGCACATAGAAAGTGGTCTCGGTACTGCCCTGGATGGTTGCCGCCACCAGGGCAGGTAAGCTGTCCACCCCTTGGCTCTGCATGGTCTCGATCAGCATTGCCCGCGCCGCGCTCCCGGAGAACGGCTTGACCAACGCTGTCGGCAGGCCTTCGACGAAGCGCGTGTCCAGGCCCAGCCAGTTGACCGCATGGCGAATACCGTCCAACGCCAATTCCAACGCGCCCGAGGCTCTCAGCACGCCCACAGCCACCAGCATGGCCACCAGGTAGGGCAGCAGGTTCTTGGCGACGTCAAAGCCCTCTTTGGCGCCCTCGACAAAGGCTTCGTATACCTTCACCTGCCGCAACGCACCGATCACCACGAACAGCAGGATCACGCCAAACAGCGTCAAGTTACCCAGGATCGACGACAAGCTGGCCAGTGCCGCTGCCGACAATGTGCCCAGGAAGGCCATGAAGCCACCCAGCAGCAGCGCACCGGGGATGAAGTAGGCAAGTACGACCGGGTCCCACAAACGCAGGCGTTGCATGACGGCCACCGACAACAGCCCGACCAGGGTCGAGACACTGGTGGCCAGTAGGATCGGCAGGAACACCATGGTCGGGTCGGGCGCGCCTTGCTGGGCGCGGTACATGAAGATGGTCACAGGCAGCAGGGTCAACGAAGAGGCGTTGAGCACCAGGAACAGGATCTGCGCGTTGCTCGACGTGGTGCTGCTGGGGTTCAGCTCCTGCAACGCGCGCATGGCTTTGAGGCCAATCGGTGTGGCGGCGTTGTCCAGCCCCAGGCCGTTGGCCGCGAAGTTCATGGTGATCAGGCCCAGTGCCGGGTGGCCGGGTGGTACTTCCGGCATCAAGCGCGCAAACAACGGGCCCAGTACCTTGGCCAGCCATTCGACGATGCCGGCCTTTTCGGCAATTTTGAGAAAGCCCAGCCACAGGGTCAGAGTGCCAAACAGCAGCACCATCACCTCGACCGAGAGCTTGGCCATGGCAAAGATGCTCTCGACCATGGCCGCAAAAATGCCCGCGTTGCCGCCTATCAGCCATTGGGCAAGGGCGGACACTCCCGCCACCAGGAAAAAGCCGAGCCAAAGGCCATTGAGCATCCGTGTGTTCCCCCAGAAAAGTGCCCGAATGATAGCGTATCGGGGCGCAAGGCTGCAGACCGCGGCCGCGCAACATCACAGACAACAAAAAGCCCCGACGGGTCGGGGCTTTTTGTACAGCGGGGTATGAACTCAGCGCTTGGCCGCTTCGCCAACCACCGCAGTTTGCTGTTTGTCAGCCATGAGCGAGGCGTAGTACTGCTCGCCCTTGGCCGCATCGTACATGCCTTCCCAACGCGAGATGACCAATGCCGCCAGGGCGTTGCCGATCACGTTCAGCGCGGTGCGGGCCATGTCCATGATGCGGTCGACGCCGGCGATGAAGGCCAGGCCTTCCAGCGGAATGCCCACGCTGCCGAGGGTGGCCAGCAGTACCACGAACGAAACGCCTGGCACACCAGCAATACCTTTGGACGTGACCATCAGGGTCAGCACCAGCAGCAGCTGCTGGCTCCACGACAGGTCGATACCGTACAGCTGGGCAATGAAGATCGCCGCAATGCTCTGGTACAGGGTCGAACCGTCGAGGTTGAAGGAGTAGCCGGTCGGTACCACGAACGAGCAGATCGACTTCGGTGCACCGTACTTCTCCATTTTCTCGATCACCCGTGGCAGCACGGTTTCCGAACTGGAAGTGGAGTAGGCCAGGATCAACTCATCTTTCATGATGCGCATGATCTTGATCACCGAGAAGCCAAACAGGCGAGCCACCAGGCCCAGTACCATGAAGGCGAAGAAGGCAATGGCGAAGTATACCAGCAGCACCAGCTTGGCCAGCGGCAGCAGCGAGCTGAAGCCGAAGTTGGCGACAGTCACGGCGATCAGGGCGAACACACCGATCGGCGCGTAGTTCATGATCATGTGGGTGACCTTGAACATGGTTTCCGATACGGCCTGGAAGGTCCGAACCAGCGGGTCACGCAACTCTGCCTGCAGGCTCGACAGCCCCAGCCCGAACATGACCGAGAAGAAGATGATCGGCAGCATTTCGCCACGCATCAGCGCTGCGAAGATGTTCGACGGGATCAGGTTGAGCAGGGTCTCGATGAAGGCGTGCTCATGCTGCACTTCGGCCGCGGTCGCCTGATACTTGGAGATATCCACGGTACCCAGCGTGCTCATATCGATACCGGCACCGGGGTGGAACAGGTTTGCCAGCACCAGGCCGACGACGATGGCGATCGTGGTCACCACCTCGAAGTAGATGATGGTCTTCAGGCCAATGCTGCCCAGTTTCTTCGCATCGCCAACCCCGGCGATACCCACGATCAGCGACGAAATCACGATCGGGACGACGATCATCTTGATCAGGCGAATGAAGATGTCACCGGCGGGCTGGAGGACGTTACTGATCCACCAGGCCTTTTCTGCACTGAAGTGGTTCAGCAGCGCGCCGATTGCAACACCCAGCACCAGACCGATGACGATCTGCCAGGCGAGGCTCAGTTTTGCCTTCTTCATGTCTTTACCCTTTGTTCTAGTGGTCATGACACCGGGTGGAAACAGGCGTGACAGAGCCCTTGGCCAAGTCACACGCAATAACGGTTTCCGTCCGGCGACGTTATGTAAGGACACCGCAGGCGAGCGACAGGGCGCCCTGGCCAGCGAAAAAGGCGGCAACTATTGCGATGGCAGGGGGGGAAATCTAATGCCGGAAACGCATACCCCATGCAGGTTATGCATACCGTTTTCGACCGACGAGGTAGGTTTGCAAGTCATTGATTTATAACGTTCGGAATCCCGAACAAGACGAGACAGCCATATTCAGGCGGATCTGGCACTCTCAAAAGAAGCGACAAATATGTCGTGTTCGACAATCCGAATGGCCGAAATGCCACTTGTGAGGGAGTCGATGCGGAGGGAAAAAATTTGATGTACGGTCGAGACAAAATGTGTCTCGGGGAAGAAAACGCGCAAGGAAAGAGGCGTTTCCTACGTGGCTCCTCGGAAGTCAGGTCGGCTTGGGTATCCCAGCGATACCGCCGACCTGAAGCTTCCGATTCCGCCGTTCCTGACCCGGCCCAACGCTGGAGGCACTCCCTGTACCCCTAGGCCACTCCGATCATGTCTCAACCAGAACAGCCCGGCCCCTTGGTCATGTGCAACCCCTCCTCGGGGCGGCGCATCATAGAAGGCTGAACGCTACAAAGGTTCAGCTTCTATTTCGTGTCAGTGGGTGACCACTCACCAGCACTGGCAACCACGGCTCAGTACCAATTCGGGTCACGCTTGAGCTGCTCCTGCAGCATCGTCTTCATGCCGTCATCCGGCTTGCCCAGCCAGCGGTACTGCGCATGTCGGGTTGGCGACTTGTCCTTGGGCAAGCCTTCAGGCACCTCCACGAGCATGCCGTAGGCATCATCCTTGTCCCAGCTGAACGCAACGATCAGGCGCTTGTAGGTGCACTTGTCCTGGGCCTCGCACAGGGGGCCGACCAAGTACTTGTCGCCCTCTTCCGTAACAGCAGACATTTGCTGCTCCGAGCTGCCGGTGAGGTTGACCACCCAATCGGGCAGGCGCTCCTCGCCTTTGATCGTGTCCTGCCAGGTTTCCCGGTATTCCGGGTCCGAACCCAGCAGCTGGTTGGCACGGACCTGGCCATCATTGGCAGCCAGTGCCGCTGCACTGCTACCCATCAGCAGGGCAGCAGCCAGGGCAGTGTGTAGCTTCCTGCTCATTGTCAACCTCGACCGCGTCCAAAGAAGAAGGAGGCTACAAACAGGACCAGGAAGACAATGAACAGGATCTTCGCAATACCTGTAGCAGCGCCGGCGATACCACCGAAGCCCAGAACGGCAGCGACAATGGCGATGATGAGGAAAGTGATAGCCCAGCTCAGCATGGTGTTTCTCCTTTCTTTTTCAGAACTTCAAACGGTCCGCCTTAGAACACCCAGCGGTCTTGAGGCACGACGTGTTCCAGAGTGGCCGGCGACGCCGCCTTGCCCTGGGAGGGCAACGGGTCCGCCGCCTTGACGAAACTGTTGGCCCGGGTCGACTGGATCTGGCTCAGCAGCGCGGTCTGTGCAGCCACCTGGTCGGCCAGACGCGCTGTTTGCCAGCTGTAGTAGAAGAGGCCGGAAGCCAAGGTCAAAACCAGTGCGATCCCTACCGACACCAGGTGGCGCAGTGACAGGGTGGCGACTTGCGAGTGGTTGACGGACTGGCGATTCATGCCGGCTCCTCCTGCTGTAATTTTTGTTCAAACCTGAACAGGTAATTGCAGCCTGCATGCCAGCCTTATAAATAAATAAAAATCCTTTAAAAACAATAACTTAACTATTTTGCCGCGGGCGTGTCAGGACGTATCCTGCACGATGGCCATGCTGGGGTCGTGCGAATTGCACGATCAGCCTTCGACCTTGGTCGCGACCTTCAGCAGATCGGCATCCACCCCCCGCACGCCAATGATCTGCCGGGCCATTTCCACGGCAATGGTTTTTTGCTCCGCACTGACCACTTCGCCGGACAACCGCACCATGCCCTCTTCACTGGCCACTTTAAGGTTCAGCCCATCAAGGTTGCGGCTGTAGCGGTAGCTACTCTGGATCTTGTCGATGATCCAGGGGTCGCTTGGCTGCGGGCCGCTTGGTGTTCCCACAGGGGTTTCCCGCGCTTTGGCCATGGCAGCGCTGTCGAGGCTGACAAGATTGTTCACCAGGTGCACGCCATCGGTTGTGCGCGCCACCACGCCCGCCAGCTCCTTGGCCTCGGCGCTGTCGACTTTACCCCGCAAGGTCACCACGCCCTCGCTGCTTTGCACTTCGATTGCAGCCTTCTCGGTGGTACGGCTCCACAGCAACCGCGCACGGATCACCGCTGCCAGGGTGGCGTCCTCCAGGCGCTGGGCATAGGCCCGCAGCTCGAGCGGGCGCTCGACCAGTTCAGCGTTGACCTGCAGTTGGTTATCGACCTGCTCGACACCTCGGGTAGCCAAGGCCACGTCTTCGGCCAACCGGCGCTCCACCTCGTTTTCTACCTCGCCGGAAAGCCGCGCCTGTTTGCCGTCTACCTCGACTTTGATACGGAACGGGTTGAGCATGCGGTTCAGTGACAACGCCGTTTGCAGCGCCCCTTCAAGCCGGGCGTCATGCACGGGGTCCGCGAGAGCGGGGGTGAACACGGGAAGCAAAGCGGCTGCTAACACAGCGCTGCGTAGGGCAAAGGTCATGGCGTTACCTCCTTCTGTAGGCAAAAGCTGAAAATCATCGCAACCAATGTGCCACCCTATGCCTCTAAGCAAAGCACCGGGATATGGGGCCTGAAGGCGTCGTTTAGCCATTGGCTAGCATGCAAAGGACAGAATCCTTCAGAATTGACCATGCAACTTGCCCGATTTTTCCCACACTAAATAAAGATCTACCCTTAAGGAGCGCAGGAAATGGAATCAGCCCAGGACAACCAAGGCCGCATTCTGCTGGTGGATGACGAGTCCGCGATCCTGCGCACTTTCCGCTATTGCCTGGAGGACGAGGGCTACAGCGTGGCCACCGCCAATAGCGCCGCCCAGGCAGAAAGCCTGCTGCAGCGTCAGGTGTTCGACCTGTGCTTCCTGGATTTGCGCCTGGGTGAGGACAACGGGCTTGATGTACTGGCGCAGATGCGCATTCAGGCGCCCTGGATGCGCGTGGTGATCGTTACCGCGCACTCGGCAATCGACACGGCAGTAGACGCCATCCAGGCGGGTGCCGCCGACTATCTGGTCAAGCCCTGCAGCCCAGACCAACTGCGCCTGGCCACCGCCAAGCAACTGGAAGTGCGGCAACTCTCGGCTCGCCTTGAAGCGCTGGAAGGTGAGGTGCGCAAACCCAAGGACGGCCTCGACTCACACAGCCCGGCGATGATGGCCGTGCTGGAAACCGCCCGCCAGGTCGCGACCACTGACGCCAACATCCTCATCCTCGGCGAGTCCGGCACCGGTAAAGGCGAGCTGGCCCGCGCCATTCATGGCTGGAGCAAGCGTGCACGCAAAGCCTGTGTGACCATCAACTGCCCGTCGCTGAATGCGGAGCTGATGGAGAGCGAGTTGTTCGGCCATACCCGCGGCGCCTTCACCGGCGCCAGTGAAAGCACGCTTGGGCGGGTGAGCCAGGCTGACGGCGGCACGCTGTTCCTCGACGAGATCGGCGACTTCCCACTGACCTTGCAGCCCAAGCTGCTGCGTTTCATTCAGGACAAGGAATACGAGCGCGTAGGTGACCCGGTTACCCGCCGGGCGGACGTGCGCATCCTGGCTGCCACCAACCTCAACCTCGAAGAGATGGTGCGCGAAAGCCGATTCCGCGAAGACCTGCTCTACCGTCTGAACGTCATCACCCTGCACCTGCCGCCCCTGCGCGAGCGCAGCGAGGACATTCTGACCCTCGCCGACCGCTTCCTCGCCCGTTTCGTCAAGGAGTATTCCCGGCCAGCACGCGGCTTCAGTGAAGAAGCCCGCGCAGCCCTGCTCAACTACCGCTGGCCCGGCAACATTCGCGAATTGCGCAACGTAGTGGAAAGAGCCAGCATCATATGCCCGCAAGAGCGGGTAGAAGTCAGCCACCTGGGCATGGGTGAGCAGCCGGCTGGCAACGCCCCACGCGTTGGCGCCGCGCTTAGCCTCGACGAGTTGGAGCGTGCGCACATCGGTGCCGTACTGGCCGCCAGCGACACCCTGGACCAGGCCGCGAAGACCTTGGGCATCGACGCCTCCACCCTGTACCGCAAACGCAAGCAATACAACTTATGAAATGGCCACCCATGAAGCTGCGCACGCGGCTTTTCCTCAGTATCTCGGCACTGGTCACCGTGGCGCTGCTCGGTCTGCTGCTGGGCCTGGTCAGTGTTCTGCAGATGGCCACGATGCAACAGCAACTGGTGCGCGACACCACCCACTCATTGGAGGTGGGGCTCAAGCTGCGGCAGAACCTTGGCGAGCAGTTGAACCTGATTCTGGATGACGACACCGCCCCGGAAAACCTGCGATCGCTGCAGGACAACTTCCAGTCCCTTCTGGCCAAGGGGCTGGAGCAAGGCGGCGAGCGCACCGGTTTCAGCAAAGCCAACAGCAACTATCAAGCCTTCCTCCAGGCTTACCGCGACAGCCCGGCCCCTGCCCGCAGCATGGGTGTGGACCAGCCGCTGGGCGCCGCATTCAATCAGGTCCGCACCGACCTGATCGACTCCCACAGGCAGGCCCTGGACCTGATTACCCGCAGCGAGGAGCGCAGCCGTGACCGCGCCTTGCTGGTCAGCGGTGTGCTGGGCTTGATGGGCCTGGTGGTGCTGGTACTCGGCTTTATCAGTGCGCACAACATCGCGCGGCGCTTCGGCCAGCCGATCGAGGCGCTGGCCACGGCCGCCGACCAGTTGGGCAAGGGCAATTTCGATGTCACCCTGCCAGTCACCCAGGCGGCCGAACTCAACCAGCTCACCCGCCGCTTCGGCTTGATGGCCGATGCCTTGCGCAAGCACCAGGCCACCAACGTCGACGAGCTGCTGGCCGGCCAGCAACGCTTGCAGGCGGTGCTGGACAGCATCGACGATGGCCTGTTGATCATCGACCGCCAGGGCCGGCTGGAACACCTCAACCCGGTAGCCCAGCGCCAGCTGGGCTGGAATGACAGCCGGGTAGGCAGCAGCCTTGCCGAAGCGTTGCAACGGCCAGAGCTGGAACAGCAGCTGCGCCAAGTGCTGCGGGGCGGCAGCCTGGACCGGCCACCAGACGACCTGAACATGGAGGTGGATGAAGAATCGCGCCTGCTTACCTACAGCCTGACCCCGGTCAGCCACCCGCAGGGGCCGATTCTTGGCGCAGTGATGGTGCTGCACGACGTAACCGAGCAGCGCGCCTTCGAGCGTGTGCGCAGTGAATTCGTGCTGCGCGCCTCCCATGAGTTGCGTACGCCCGTTACCGGCATGCACATGGCCTTCGGCCTGTTGCGCGAGCGCGTCAAGTTCCCGCCAGAAGCGCGGGAGAATGACTTGCTGGAAACCATCGGCGAAGAAATGCAGCGCCTTACCCAACTGATCAACGACCTGCTCAACTTCTCGCGCTATCAAAGCGGGCTACAGAAACTGGAGCTGGCTCCCTGTGCCATCGACGAGCTGGTGGAGCGGGCACAACTGCGGGTTGCCGACCAGGCTGCGCACAAGCAGATCGAGTTGGTGAGCGACCTGGAGCAGCCACTGCCGCGCATCCAGGCCGACCCCGCGCAACTCGATCGGGTGCTGGACAACCTGCTTCACAACGCCATCCGCCATACCCCCAAGGGCGGGCGCATCCGCTTGCACGCCCGCCGCCATGCGGAGCGGGTGATCATCAGTGTCGAGGATAACGGCGAAGGTATCGCCTACGGCCAGCAAGGGCGCATTTTCGAGCCCTTCGTGCAGGTTGGCCGCAAAAAAGGTGGGGCGGGGCTGGGCCTGGCGCTGTGCAAGGAGATCGTGCAACTGCATGGCGGGCGCATGGGCGTGTTTTCGCGGCCGGGGCAGGGCACGCAGTTCTATATGGCATTGCCAGTCTGACGCACGCGTGCCTACACCCTACGCGGGTCGTCGCGGCTGATGCCCGCGTGTGACCATCTGGGCAAACTGCCTGGCCGTCAACGGCCGGGCAAATAGCCAGCCCTGGCCGTAGTTGACCCCTTCACCGCTCAACAGCGCCGCTTGGTCCTCACTCTCGATACCTTCGGCAATCACCCGCAGGTGGAGGTCGTGGGCCATGCGAATGATGTGTGGGGCAACGCCACTGCTGGCGGCATCATGGCCAAGAGCGTCTATGAACGCCTTGTCGATCTTCAGGCAGTCCACCGGCAACGTCTGCAGGTAAGCCAGGCTGCAATAGCCAGTACCAAAATCGTCGATCAGCACCTGATGCCCTGCGGCGCGCAGTGCCTGCAGATTTTCGCGGGCCACTACCACGTCGATCAAACCTCGCTCGGTCACCTCGAAGGCAATCTGGCTGGGCGCCACCCGGTGCAATGCCAGCAAGCGCGCCGATACTCGGCCGATGCGCGGCTCCATCACATCGCAAGCCGCCAGGTTGATCGAGATATAAAGGTTGGGGTGCGAACGCAGCAACGGCCCAAGTTGTTCAAGCACACGTTGCAGCACGAAGTCCGTGATCTGGCGGATCTGCCCGGTGTCTTCCGCCAGCGGTATGAACAGGTCGGGGCTGGTCAAGGTACCGTCCGGGCGGCGCCAGCGCACCAGCGCCTCGGCGCCCACGCAACGCCGGCTGCCAAGCTCGATGATCGGTTGGTAGAGCACCTGCAGCTCGCCACGGCGCAGCGCACCCTGCAGCTCTGAGCTCATCGAGCGCCGCTGCAAGATCAGCTGCAACACCAGCCAGCCGATGAAGCAGGCGGCCAATACGCTGCCCGGGAACAACAGCCAGAGCATGCCGTTCATGCGCAGGGGCAAGCTGACACGCGGGGCGATCAGCACCAGTTGGTAGTCAGGCGACTTGGTTGGCATGCGGTAGATCAGGCGGTCACTGAGTTCGAGCAGCGACTTGTGGCTATGCGACCAGGCCGAGGGCGGCGGCCATACCGGTGGCGGGCCCAGGACCGGAATGGCGCGGGCACCGTTGTCGAGTACTACCACCAGGCTGCCACCCGGTGGCAGGTCGACCACATCGGTCAGGTGCCCACGTGAGGTCGAGACCAGGAACCTGCCCCGGCCGAGCATCAGCGCGGCGAGGTTCTCGTTCGGCTCGGTGGTGGTGTTGAGCCAGTAGCTGTAGACCGGCCCCTTGATGTCCGGCGGCCGCAAGGGCACGAACGCGCGCTCGTTACCCCGGTTCGAGCAGGCGACATTGCCGTCCACGTAGGCCGCTTCGTAAATGAAGCGCGAACTCAAGCCCACCTGCTGCAAGGCCGCCAACATGGCCGGGCTGCATCCACGCAGCGGCTGTGCCTGCAACAGGTCTACACCCTCGCGCAGCTGGCCGAATACCTGCTCCAGGCGCTCGAGAAAACGCTCGCCCTGGGCATTCATCTGCTCGGTTTCGCTCTGTTTCAGCTGCTGCAGGGCGATGCCGATGCTGGCAGAAAGCAACAGGGCGGCGCTGGCCAGTGCTGCCAGCGTGGCGAGCATCCAGGGACGGTAGAAAATTTGACGCAGCAAGCCAATGGCAGACGACATGGACGGCATCCAGTTGATAACTAAGGTATAGCAACTGAATCAATAATCACCTGCGCCGTTTAGCGCTTCGCTTGCCCATGCCAGGCCCCGGCCAGCACGGGCAACGCCCCTGTCACCGCGCGCGGCCTGGTGACAGTCAACGGGTCCGGTTGAGCACCTGCAGCATGGCCGACGTCTGCGCATCGGGCATGCCGTCAAAACGTTGCGGGCGGAAGCGCATCTGGAAGGCAGCGATGACATGCCGGGTGGCTACATCTAGCACGCCTGTTTGCTCGATCTGATAACCAAACCGCGCCAGCTCCTGCTGATACCAGCCAACGCTGGGCGGGTTGACGTTGAAGTACGCTTGTTGCTGCGCCACGGCGTTGGCATCTGGCCAGACCCCCAACCCAGCATCGGCCAGGCGTTTCCACGGGAACAAAGGGCCCGGGTCAAGCTTGCGCAATGGGGCGATATCGCTGTGGCCAATGATATGCCGGGGCTCGATATTGTTACGTTTGACGATGTCCTTGAGCAACGCGATCAGCGCCTGGATCTGCGCCTCGCTATAGGGGTACCAGACCCGCCCGTTGGGTGTATCGGCAAAGCCTGGGTTGACGATTTCGATGCCGATGGACGACGAATTCAGCCATGTGCGCCCCTGCCACTGGCTGTCACCGGCATGCCAGGCGCGACGGCTCTCGTCCACCAACTGGTACACCGTCGCCGGGCCATCACCAATCAGGTAATGGCTACTGACCTCACCGTGGGTGAGCAATGCCAGCGAGCGTTCCAGCGAGGCATTGGTGTAATGCAAAACAACGAACTGGATACGGTTGTCCTGGTTCGCCGAAGGGTGGCTGCGGTCGATGCGCAGGCCCGTGGAGCAACCGGCGACGGTGAACAGCAGAAAGGTGATCAGGGTTTTTTTCAGCGTGGAAAGCACGTCGGAGGCCTCGGCGTAAGAGCGCTACAGTATAACGTGCTCGCCAGCAGCAATGTTTGCCGCGAGTCAGCGGCTGCCCATCAGTTTTGTTCCACGCGATTGCGCCCGAGTTCCTTGGCCCGGTACAACGCGGTGTCGGCGCGCTTGAGCACCTGGTCTGCGCGCTCGCCAGCGCGGAACGCCGCCAACCCGATGGAGGTGGTGATCACCACCCGTTCACCCTTGAAGTGGAACGGGCAGGCTTCGATGGTCGCCCGCAGCAGTTCAGCGGCTTGCGCAGCCGCCGGCGGGGCCGTCTGCGGCAGCAACAGGACAAACTCTTCGCCACCGAACCGGGCTATGAAGTCACGGCCGCGCAAGCACTTGCGCAACTGGTCGGCAACGATCTTCAGCACTTTGTCCCCGGCCAGGTGCCCATAGCTGTCATTGATGCGCTTGAAATGGTCAAGGTCGAGGATCGCCATTGCCAGATGGCCGCCCTGGGCCTGCCATTCGAGCATTTCCCGTTCCACCCGCTCGCTCCAGGCCGCCCGGTTGGGCAGACCGGTGAGCGGGTCGAGCAGCGCCTTTTGCCGCTGCTCTTCCAGGTGTTCACGGTAACCGAGTGCCTCGTGCTCCATGCTTGCCACACGCTCCGACAACCCCTGCAGGCGGTTGGCCAGTTCCTGCTCGCGGCGATCACGCTCGTGCTTGTGCTCGTCCATGGTCACCAACAAGCCTTCCAGGCGGTTCTCCAGGATGTGCTTGAGGCTGTCGACATCGGCGGCACCTTGCACGCTGCTCTGCAACCCGTCTACGTGCTCGCGCAACTGGGTGTCCAGCGCGCGGGCGGCACTGCTGTTGTCGGCATGGCCGGCGCTGGCTTCATGCAGATGGCTCTGGAACCCTTCCAGGCGCTCGTTGAGCTGCTGCAAGTAGGTTTCAAATTCATGCTGCCCACTGTCGGTGATCGCCAGCATCAGCACTGCAAGGTCGTCCAGTACCGGGATCAGCTCATACCAGTTCAGGCCGCGGGCCACCCGCGCACGCATTTCCAAAGCCTGGGCCTTGTGCCGCTCGGGCAGGCTGAGGTCGTCGAGCAGGCCAAGCAAGGTTTGCTCGATGTGTGCAGCGACCTGACTGTACGGCGGTTCCACCGCATCGGGGAGGGCATAAGGGCCGTCTTCGCCGAACGTTGGTTCAAGCTCCGCTAAGGGTGCAGGCGCCGGCAGCGGATGGCTGACCCCGTGTTCGGCGGCCGGCCCTTCACCTGGCTGCGGCACTGGCGATGCGGGTACTTCGGCCGCTTCGATCAGCGCCGGGCCAGCTGCATCTGGCGCTGGCTCGGGCGCTGCGGGCAGCTCGGCGGCCGGTGCAGCAGGTGCTGGCAACGGTTGCAACGCATCGATATCAACATGCGGGCCGGCGTCGGGGCTGGGTGGCGCTGCGTGCGGTGGAGCCTGGGCACCCGGCACCGCTTCGGGCACAAGCGCCGGCTCCGCCTGGGCATCGTCATCGCGGCTGCCGAACAACCGCTGCAGAAAACCAGGGCGGGTTTCTTCACCCGGCTTGCCCAGGGCGGCCAGCGCACGCCCCTGCAAACCGCTCAGCTCACCCAGCAATGGCGGCAGGTCGCGTGACTGGGTAACGCCCCCATCGAGCTTCTTCGCCAGCTTTTTCAGCGGCCGGGCAATATCACCAGGCAGCGGCAGGTTCTGTAATTGGCCCACCAGTGCAGCCAGGGCATCGCCAACCTGGTTCATGCGGTTTTCGCGGCGCTGTTCCGAATCCAGCACCGCCTTCTCCAGGCGCGGAATCAGCCCGGCAAGGCCAGCATCCATGTTGTCGCTGCGAATGACCTCGCGCATCTCTTTCATGCACGCGTCGACCACCTTGTCACTGCCTTCGGCAGCCAGGGTACTGCGTACCAGGCCACGGCGCAGCAAGTCGAGACGGGCGTCCCAACGACGTTCGAGCTTTTCTTGCTGCTCGATGGCTTTGAGGTATTTTTCTTTCCAGCGCTCGGCTTCTTCGGTCATGCCTGGATCCGCGACGGGTGATACATCTGGGGCTGTCTGATTACACGCTGTCGGCGCGCACGCCCAACACTTGAGGGCGTGCGACGCCTTGGCTGATTCAGCTCAAGGCGGGCAGCGTATCCACAGTCAATGCATCAGGCAATCGGATCTCTACCGCCACCGGAAGGTGGTCGGAAATAGGCTGGGCCAACACCTCGACACGCTCCAGTGTAAGGCTGGAACTGAGCAGAATGTGGTCCAGGCAACGCTGGGGTCGCCAACTGGGGAAGGTAGCTTCGACCTGCGGGGCCACCAGGCCCAGGTCACGCAGGGGCGAGTGCTCGAGCAGGTCGGCGGCGTGGGTGTTCATGTCGCCCATCAGCACCTGGTGGCGGTAGCCGCCAATCAGCTCGCGGATATAGCCCAATTGCAGGGCGCGGGTCTTGGCGCCGAGGGCCAGGTGCATCATCACCACGATCAGCGCATCCTCGCCTTCACCGAACCGCACCAGAATTGCCCCGCGCCCGGCGGGGCCCGGTAACGGGTGGTCTTCGAGCAATTGCGGCTTCAGGCGGCTGAGCACGCCGTTGCTGTGCTGGGCAAAACGCCCAAGGTTGCGGTTGAGCTGTTGGTACCAGTAGGGGAAGGCACCCAGCTGCGCCAGATGCTCGACCTGGTTCACGAACCCGGAACGCAGGCTGCCACCATCGGCCTCCTGCAGGGCCACCAGGTCGAAGTCGCTCAACAGCTTGCCGATCTTCTGCAAGTTGCCGGCACGCCCGTTATGCGGCAGCAGGTGCTGCCAGCTACGGGTCAGGTAATGCCGATAACGCTCGGTGCTGATGCCGACCTGAATGTTGAAGCTGAGCAGCCGCAGGCGACCATCGTCCGGCAGGCCGGGTGCCTGCAGGTGATGCTCGTTGACCTGCGGCTGGTGCAGGCCAATGCCACGCGTAGCTCTGAAGCGGGGCATGGGATACGCCGCTTACTTAGCGGCGCGCTCCTTGGCGATCAGTTGGTCGGCGACATTCAGCACGCCTTCGGGCCCACCTGCGGTACCCAGGTCGAAGCGGTACTTGCCGTCGACGACCATGCTCGGTACGCCAGTGATTTCGTACTTCTTGGCCAGTTCCTTGGCCTGGTTGATCTGGCCCTTGATGGCAAACGAGTTGAAGGTGGCGAGGAACTTGTCCTTGTCCACGCCCTGGGTGGCGAGGAAGTCGGCCATTTCTTGCGGGTCAGTCAGGCGCTTGCGCTGGTTCTGGATAGCATCGAACACCGCCGCGTGCACCTTCTGCTCAACGCCCATGGCTTCGAGGGTCAGGAACATCTGGCCGTGGGCATCCCATGGGCCACCGAACATGGCCGGTACGCGCTTGAAGTGGACATCCTTGGGCAGTTTTTCGACCCAGGGGTTGAGCGTCGGCTCGAAATGGTAGCAGTGAGGGCAGCCGTACCAGAACAGCTCAACCACTTCGATCTTGCCAGGCACGGAAACCGGAACAGGGTTGCTCAGCTCGATATATTCCTTGCCGGCAGTGGCGGGTTCTGCAGCCTGCACCGCTGTCATACCGAATACGCTGGCGGCGACCAGCGCAGCGCTGAGAATCAGTTTACGCATGCTTTACTCCTGAGCAATCATGGGTCGCCACTACGCGACCTGCCTTGAGACAGGCCGGGAAGGGCTTGAGTTCTGTAGTGTACCGGCTACGCACTGAAAAAAGGGTAGCCCAGCCACCCTTTCATCATTGGCCTGCAACATTAACTGAAAGTTAATGCGAAGCCCCTGAAGGCATGTGCAGCACCTGCAGGACTGCGCCGCCAGTCAGTGCAGGCCTTGGATATAGCTGGCCAATGCCTCGATATCGTGGTTGCTCAGCTTGCCGGCAATGGTGCGCATGGTCATGGCATCGCCGTCGTTGGTGCGGTTGCCTTCACGGAAGTCGGTCAACTGCTTGGTCACATACTGGGCATGCTGCCCACTCAAGTGCGGGAAACCGGCCAGGGCGATACCCGCGCCATTGGGCGAGTGGCAGCCGGTGCAGGCGGGCATGCCTTTTTCCAGGTCGCCGCCGTTGAACAGCGCGCGGCCGCGCTCGACCAGTTTGGGGTCGGCAGCCCCCACGCTGCCTTTCTGGCTGGCGAAGTAGGCGGCGATATCGGCCAGGTCCTGGTCATTGAAAGCAGCCAGCATGCCGGTCATTTCCAGCACGGTACGTTTGCCCGACTTGATGTCGTGCAGTTGTTTTTCCAGGTAGCGCTGGCCCTGGCCAGCCAGTTTCGGGAAGTTGGGTGCCAGGCTGTTGCCGTCGGGGTTGTGGCAGGCGCCACAGACGGCCGTCTTGGCCTGGCCGGCAGCGGCATCGCCTTTGATAGGTTGCGCAGCAGTGGCCGCACCTGCGACACCCAGGGTCAACAGCAGACTCACGACTAGTTTGTTCATCAGCTAATCCAACACGGCTAAGGGTGAAATGTTATGTATCGGGACTGCCACTCATCCAAAGGATGACCAAACGGTAGTCCTCGGCACTGCAGTCCATGCACAATCCACGCGGCGGCATAGCCTTGAAACCCTGGGTCACATGCCGGACGAGTACATCCATACCTTGCGCCAGCCTTGGCTCCCAGGCTGCCCGGTCACCCTGCCTGGGTGCCTGGGGCAATTGCCCGGTGTGGCAAGCCGCACACGTGCGGTTGTACAACACCTCGGCATCCTGTGTAGCCTGTGCGCTGAAATACGGCAGGAACATACCGACAGCTAGCAGCCATTTCGCCAGGCGAAACGACCTGACAGGGTTGGGGGACGCGCTGCGTTCTGATGCGCAAGCTATAGTTCGGCACCCCATGCCCGTTCCCCTTCGCTGGGAGAATGGGCACACAAAAACTGGGGCATTATATACTTCTGTCAGCCAAACGGAAACGACACCGCTTGCCGGCCTAGGCTTTGGCAACACCCACATCGGATATCCCATGCAAGTCAAGAACCCCATCCTCGGCCTCTGCCAGAAAGCCAAATTCGCCCTCAGCGCAGCCAAGGTCGAACAATGCCCGGACGATCAGGGCTACGAGGTGGCCTTTGCGGGCCGTTCCAACGCCGGCAAATCCAGCGCCCTCAACACCCTGACTCACGCCAGCCTGGCGCGCACCTCGAAAACCCCCGGGCGCACCCAGCTGTTGAATTTCTTCAGTCTGGACGATGAACGGCGTTTGGTCGACCTGCCAGGTTACGGTTATGCCAAGGTGCCGATTCCGCTCAAGCAGCACTGGCAGAAGCACCTGGAAGCTTATTTGGGCAGCCGTGAGTGCCTGCGCGGCATCATCCTGATGATGGACGTGCGCCACCCCATGACCGATTTCGACAAGATGATGCTCGACTGGGCCAAGGCCAGCGGCATGCCGATGCACATCCTGCTGACCAAGGCCGACAAGCTGACCCACGGCGCGGGCAAGAACACCTTGTTGAAGGTGCAATCGGAAATTCGCAAGGGCTGGGGCGACGGCGTCACCATCCAGCTGTTCTCGGCGCCCAAGCGCCTGGGCGTCGAAGAGGCCTATCGGGTGCTGGCGGGCTGGATGGAGCTGGAAGACAAGCCAGTGGCCTGAGGCCTGCAGCGCGGAGCATGGCCTGGGCTTCGCCCAGGCTCAGGCCAAATTGCGGGCAAAAAAAACCCCGGACTTCGTATGGGGAGGGGGAAGTTCGGGGTCCAAGTCCGGACCGCTAGGGCGGGGTCCAGATATCTGCCAACACTTAACACAACATAGGAGCATCGAAAGGCTTCACCAGCCATTCAGTTACTCTGAGTTCCGCTTCACTGGTTTAGTTCCGAAGCCCTGAAAACTATTTGCGATAGTTTCATGAAAGCCCAGCCCCGCGCGCGCCAGCGCTGCCAGGATCCGCGTCACCACGTCACAGATCCTACACAGCTTTTACGGCTCAATCAGTGAGCTTCGTCCCAGTTCGCACCAATTCCTGCTTCGACCAGCAGCGGCACATCCAGCTGCGCCGCCTTGCTCATGTGCTGGCGAATTTCATCTTTGACCTGTTCAACCAGGTCCTCGCGCACCTCAAGCACCAGTTCGTCGTGAACCTGCAGGATCACCCGCGCGTCCAGGCCGCTCTCGCTCAGCCAGTTATCCACGTTGACCATGGCGCGCTTGATGATGTCGGCGGCGGTACCCTGCATGGGCGCGTTGATGGCGGTACGCTCTGCCCCTTTGCGCAGGGCCGGGTTCTTGGCGTTGATGTCTGGCAGGTAGAGGCGGCGGCCAAACAGGGTTTCGACGAAACCTTGCTCGGCAGCCTGTGTACGGGTGCGCTCCATGTAGGCCAGCACCCCGGGGTAGCGGGCGAAGTAGCGGTCGATATAGTCCTGCGACTGCTTGCGGTCGACGCCGATCTGCTTGGCCAGGCCAAATGCGCTCATGCCGTAGATCAGGCCGAAGTTGATGGCTTTGGCTTTGCGACGCTGATCGACGGTGACGTTTTCCAGGGCTACACCAAAGACCTCCGCCGCCGTGGCACGGTGCACGTCCAGGTCGTTGCGGAAGGCGTGCAGCAAGCCTTCGTCCTTGGCCAGGTGGGCCATGATGCGCAACTCGATCTGCGAGTAGTCGGCCGCCAGCAGCTTGTAGCCTGGGCTGGCGATGAACGCCTGGCGGATTCGGCGGCCCTCGGCGGTACGGATCGGGATGTTCTGCAGGTTCGGGTCGCTGGACGACAGCCGGCCAGTCGCCGCCACCGCTTGCTGGTAAGAGGTGTGAATACGCCCGGTACGCGGGTTGATCTGCCCCGGCAGCTTGTCGGTGTAAGTGCTCTTGAGCTTGCTCAGGCTGCGGTACTGCATCAGTACTTCAGGCAGTGGGTAACCCAGCTCCGCCAGCTCGTCGAGCACCGCTTCGGCGGTAGACGGCTGGCCTTTGGCGGTCTTGCTCAGCACCGGCATGCCCAGCTTGTCGTACAGGATCGCCCCCAGTTGCTTGGGCGAGCCCAGGTTGAACTCCTCGCCCGCCAGCTCGTAGGCGCGCCGTTCCAGCTCGGCCATTTTCTCACCCAGCTCACCGCTCTGGACGTGCAGCAGGGCTGCATCGACCAGTGCGCCCTGGCGTTCGATCTTGGCCAGTACCGGCACCAGCGGCATCTCGATGTCCATCAGCACCGGCTGCAGGCTTGGGGTCTGGGCCAGGCGGGCCTGCAACGCATGGTGCAGGCGCAGGGTGATGTCAGCGTCTTCGGCAGCGTAGGGGCCCGCCTTGTCCAGGTCGATCTGGTTGAACGTAAGCTGCTTGGCGCCCTTGCCGGCGATGTCCTCGAAGGCGATGGTAGTGTGGTCGAGGTACTTTTGCGCCAGGCTGTCCATGTCATGCCGGGTGGCCGTGGAGTTCAGCACGTAGGACTCGAGCATGGTGTCATAGGCAACACCGCGCATGGCGATGGCGGGCGAGCCGTTGGCGAGGATGTTGATATCGTATTTGGCATTCTGCCCGACCTTGGCCTTGGCCGGGTCTTCCAGCAGGGGCTTCAAGGCCAGCAGCACGGCGTCGCGGTCCAGCTGGGCCGGCGCGCCCTCGTAGTCGTGGGCCAGCGGAACGTAGGCCGCTTCATGGGGCGCCACCGCGAACGACAGGCCGACCAATTGGGCCTTCTGGGCGTCCAGGCCGGTGGTTTCGGTGTCGAACGCGAACAGCGGCGCCTGGCGCAGCTTCTCCAGCCAGGCATCGAAGCGTGTTTGGTCGAGGATGGTTTCGTACTTCGGCTCGACCTTGGCCACCGGCTCCGCGACCGGCGCAACGTCATCACCCACCCTGGCAGCCTCCCGCTGCACGTCGGCAACCCAGCTCTTGAACTCCATCTCGGTGTACAGCGCCAGCAGCGCATCGCGGTCAGGCTCGCCGCATACCAGCGCCTCGACCTCGACGTCCAGCGGCACGTCGACCTTGATGGTAGCCAGCTCATACGACAGGAACGCCGCGTCGCGGTGCTCTTCCAGCTTGGCCGGCAGGGTCTTGGCACCGCGAATGGCCAGTGCCGGCACCTTGCCGAGGTTGGCGTACAAGTCGCTGAGGCCGCCACCAATACCGGTCAGCAGGCCCACGGCGGTTTTCTCGCCCACACCGGGCACACCGGGGATGTTGTCGACCTTGTCGCCCATCAGGGCCAGGAAGTCGATGATGTGCTCCGGGCCGACGCCAAACTTCTCATGCACGCCCGCCACGTCCAGCACGCTACCGGTCATGGTGTTGACCAAGGTAATGTGGCCATCCACCAGCTGCGCCATGTCCTTGTCACCGGTCGAGATGATGACCGGGCGGCCCAACGCGGCGCTGCTGCGCGCCAAGGTGCCGATCACGTCGTCGGCCTCGACCCCTTCGACGCACAACAGCGGGTAGCCAAGGGCCTTGACGCTGGCGTGCAGCGGCTCGATCTGCACCCGCAGGTCGTCGGGCATGCTCGGCCGGTTGGCCTTGTATTCGGCGAACATGGCGTCACGGAACGTGCCACCCTTGGCGTCGAACACCACGGCAAAGAGGCTGTCGGGGTATTGCTTGCGCAGGCTCTTGAGCATGTTCAGCACACCCTTCACCGCACCGGTCGGCATGCCCTTGGACGTGGTCAGCGGCGGCAGCGCGTGAAAGGCGCGGTACAGGTAGGAGGAACCGTCCACCAGGACGAGGGGCGCTTGGCTCATGAGCAGAATCAACCTTTTCGACGGGTCCGGCGCTAGAATAGCCAGAATCATTGACGACAAAGGGACTAGGTTATCATGCGTACACTCAATCGCCTGTTACTGCTCGGCCTGTTGGCAACCACGCCGGTCGTCACCCTGGCGGCGGAAGACGCCCCCTCGGCCGATCCCGAGGTGACCATTCGCACGGAAGGCGACAAGACCATCCAGGAATACCGTCAGAACGGCTTCCTGTATGCGATCAAGATCACACCGAAAAACGGCAAGCCTTATTTCCTGGTACGCGCCGATGGCACCGATGCCAACTTCATTCGATCCGACCAGCCGGACATGCTGATTCCGTCCTGGAAGATCTTCGAGTGGTAATCTGACGCGCACCGTTCACATCAACCCGGCACTTCCCGGCGGAAGTGCCCGTATGGGCAATTTTTCATCATGTCAGTCTTCACCCCCGTGACCCGGCCTGAGCTGGAAACCTTTCTGGCACCGTACGCGCTGGGCCGCCTGCTCGACTTCCAGGGCATAGCCGCCGGCACCGAGAACAGCAATTTCTTCGTCAGCCTCGAACAGGGGGAGTTCGTGCTGACGTTGATCGAACGCGGGCCCAGCGAGGACATGCCGTTCTTCATCGAGCTGCTCGACACCCTGCACGCAGCCGACATGCCGGTGCCCTATGCCGTTCGTGACCGCGACGGCAACGGCCTGCGCGAGCTGTGCGGCAAGCCGGCGCTGCTGCAGCCAAGGCTGTCAGGCAAGCACATCAAGGCGCCCAACGCGCAGCACTGCGCCCAGGTGGGTGAGCTGCTGGCGCATATACACCTGGCCACCCGCGGCCGCATCATCGAGCGCCGCACCGACCGTGGCCTGGACTGGATGCTGGCTTCAGGCGCCGAGCTGCTGCCACGCCTGACTGCCGAGCAAGCCGCGCTGCTGCAACCGGCCCTGAACGAAATCAACGCGCACAAGGCGCAGATCCTGGCGCTGCCGCGGGCCAACCTGCATGCCGACCTGTTCCGCGACAACGTGATGTTCGAGGGCACCCACCTGACTGGCGTGATCGACTTCTACAACGCCTGCTCCGGGCCGATGCTGTATGACATCGCCATCACCGTGAACGATTGGTGCCTGGATGAGCAGGGCGCAATCGACATGCCGCGTGCCCAGGCGCTGCTGGCGGCCTATGCCGCACTGCGGCCGTTCACCGCTGCCGAGGCCGAGCTGTGGCCTGAGATGTTGCGGGTAGGCTGCGTGCGCTTCTGGCTGTCGCGGCTGATTGCGGCAGAATCGTTTGCCGGGATGGATGTGATGATCCATGACCCGAGCGAGTTCGAAGTGCGTTTGGCACAGCGCCAGCAGGTGGCTTTGCACCTGCCATTTGCCCTCTAGCCCTTTTCAGCCTCTTCGCGGGCACCTGTGGGAGCGGGCGTGCCCGCGGAGAGGCCGGAACAGGCTTACAACTGCTCCAGGCACCCAGCCAAGTCGGCACCCAGCTTCTCCAGCAAGCGCTCATAGCCCTTGCCATCCACCGGGTCAGTACCACCCAGTGCATCCAGCTCGGCCAGACGCACCGGCAGCCCAGCAGTCAGGGTCTCGGCCAGGCGCGGGCGCAGTGGCGGCTCGCTGAACACGCAGGTCTTGCCCACTTCCTGCAGGCGCTTGCGCATGGCGGCCACATGCTGAGCCCCCGGCTGCACCTCGGACGCCACGCTAAACACGCCAGTGTGCTTCAGGCCATATTCCGCCTCGAAGTAGTCGAACGCCTCGTGGAACACGAAATACGGCTTGCCAGCGAT
Source organism: Pseudomonas sp. TJI-51 (assembly GCF_000190455.2). NCBI lineage: Bacteria > Pseudomonadati > Pseudomonadota > Gammaproteobacteria > Pseudomonadales > Pseudomonadaceae > Pseudomonas > Pseudomonas sp. TJI-51. The sequence goes on along the minus strand of NZ_AEWE02000059.1, from coordinate 27,843 downwards.
ACCCGCCACCCGCGCTTTGATTCGCTCATCCAGCGCATCCATACGGTCTGAAAAGACCTTCAGGTTGTGCTGGTAGCGCGCCGAGTTGGCGGGATCGGCCTGGGCCAGGTCCGCAGCCATTTTCCCCGCGATTACCCGCGCGTTGACCGACGATAGCCACAGGTGCGCATCCAGGCTACCTGGGCGGTGGTCATGGTCATGCTCATCGTGGTCCGCTTCCTCATGGGAATGGCTGTCTTCGCCAAAGTGGCGCAGCTTCATGCCTGGCAGCGACTGCACGGCCACGGTTGCCTTGCTGCGACTGCCCAATACGCGTGGCAGGAAGCTCTCCATGTCCGGGCCGATCCAGTACAGCAGGTCGGCATCGCCCACCCGCCGTACGTCGGATGGGCGCAGGGCATAGTGGTGCGGCGAAGCACCTGGCGGCAGCAATACCTCAGGGCTGCCAACACCCTCCTGCACGGCAGCGGCAATCTGTTGCAGCGGCTTGATGCTGGTCAGCACACGGACATCGGCCTGGGCCGAACAGGCGATGAATGCGACAAAAAGGACTAGAAATCGGGACACGGTGAATACTCGAGTCGTGAGAAACGGGTAACATAATAACGTCTCCATACAGAATCGTCGCTGCCCATGTCCATCACGCCGCTGGCCAACCGTCCCCATGATCACTCCCATTGCGTGCATAGCGCACTGGCTGAAGCTGATGCCTTGTGCACCCGCCAGGGCCTGCGCCTGACCGCGCTGCGCCGCCGGGTGCTGGAGCTGGTATGGCAAAGCCACAAGCCGCTGGGTGCCTACGACATCCTTGCCGTGCTCAGCGAGCAGGACGGCCGCCGCGCTGCACCGCCCACGGTGTACCGCGCACTGGACTTCCTGCTGGAAAACGGCTTGGTGCACCGCATTGCCTCGCTCAACGCGTTCATCGGCTGCAGCCACCCAGAGCACGTGCACCAGGGCCAGTTCCTGATCTGCCGTGCGTGCCACGTCGCAATCGAGCTGGAGCAACACAGCATCAGCGAGGCCATCATCGACAGCGCCAAGGGCGTGAGCTTCACGGTCGAGACCCAAACCGTGGAAGTGGTCGGCCTGTGCGGCAATTGCCGGAGCGCGGCATGAGCGATGCCCTGATCCGCCTGGAACAGGTGGGCGTCAGCTATGGCGGCGAGGCGGTGCTCGACAGCATCGACCTGTCGGTGGCGCCGCGCCAGATCGTCACCCTGATAGGCCCCAATGGCGCGGGCAAGACCACCTTGGTGCGCGCCGTGCTCGGGCTGCTCAAGCCGCACCGCGGCACGGTATGGCGCAAGCCCAGGCTGCGTATCGGCTACATGCCGCAAAAAATCCAGGTCGATGCCACCCTGCCGCTTTCCGTGCTGCGTTTCCTGCGCCTGGTGCCGGGGGTAGACCGGGCAGCAGCCGTATCGGCCCTGCAGGAAGTGGGCGCCGAACAGGTTATCGACAGCCCGATTCAGACCATCTCCGGTGGCGAGATGCAGCGTGTCCTGCTGGCGCGTGCCTTGTTGCGTGCGCCGCAGTTGCTGGTACTCGACGAGCCGGTGCAAGGGGTGGATGTGGTCGGCCAGACCGAGCTGTACAACCTCATCACCCGGCTGCGCGACCGCCATGGTTGCGGCGTGTTGATGGTGTCGCACGACCTGCACCTGGTCATGAGCGCCACCGACCAGGTGGTGTGCCTGAACCGCCATGTCTGCTGCTCGGGTCACCCGGAACAGGTCAGCAACGACCCAGCCTTTGTCGAACTGTTCGGGCAGAACGCACCTAGCCTGGCTGTTTATCATCACCATCACGACCACAGCCACGACCTACATGGCTCGGTGGTCGCCCCCGGCCCCCACGTTCACGGAGAGCACTGCAAGCATGGCTGATTTTCTTCTTTACGCCTTGCTTGCAGGCCTGTCCCTGGCCGTTGTCGCGGGCCCGCTCGGCTCTTTCGTGGTATGGCGGCGCATGGCGTATTTCGGCGACACCCTGTCCCATGCCGCATTGCTGGGCGTGGCCATGGGTTTCGCCCTGGATGTAAGCCCGGCCCTGGCCGTCACCGTTGGCTGCCTGTTGCTGGCGGTGCTGCTGGTGACCTTGCAGCAACGCCAGCCGCTGGCCTCCGACACCCTGCTCGGCATCCTCGCCCCCAGCACCTTGTCACTGGGCCTGGTGGTGCTCAGCTTCATGCACGATGTGCGTATCGACCTGATGGCCTACCTGTTCGGCGACCTGCTGGCCATCAGCACCACCGACCTGGCCTGGATCCTCGGCGGCAGTGCGCTGGTGCTGCTGTTGCTGGGCGTGCTCTGGCGGCCGCTGTTGGCGGTTACCGTGCATGAGGAACTGGCCATGGTCGAAGGCCTCCCAGTAGCCGGCCTGCGCCTGGCGCTGATGCTGCTGATCGCAGTGGTGATCGCCGTGGCCATGAAGATCGTCGGCGTGCTGCTGATCACCTCGCTGTTGATCATCCCCGCTGCTGCGGCGCAGCGCCACGCCCGCTCGCCCGAGCAGATGGCGCTGGGTGCCAGCCTGCTGGGCATCACCGCGGTCTGCGGTGGCCTGGCCATGTCCTGGTTCAAAGACACCCCCGCCGGGCCGTCGATCGTGGTCTGTGCAGCGGTGCTATTCTTGCTGAGCCTGGCCCTGCCAAAGCGCTGATTGCAAGGCGTGCTCAGGCACGCCTTGCAACCTTTTCCCGGGTAAAGGGTCTGTAAGACCTGTTTTCGAGCGTGCGCACCTGGGTGTAGACTTGCTCGCTTTTTGCGCAAATAGAGAATCGCAGGAATGAAGCCGTTCGCCTCCCGTTATCTGCTTGTTGCCGCGTTTTCCCTGTTCCTGGCTGCCTGTTCCAGTGCGCCGGTGGAACAGGCCACCGCACCTGCCCAAGCCGATGCCTGGCAGCAGTTGCAACAAAACATCGCCAGCAACGAGCTGGCCACCGCCGAAGACCAGCTGGCTGCCCTGCAGGCCCAGGCGCCCGACGACGCACGCCTGGAGCAATACCAGCGCCAACTGGCCGAAGCCTACCTGCAGCGTAGCCAGATCGTGCTGCAAAAAGGTGACGTGAATGCCGCTGCAACGGCCTTGGCCCGTGCCCGGGCGCTGATGCCGCAAGCCCCTGCGGTGACCGGGGGCGACGCCGTGAGCCAGGCGCGCAAGGCCGAGCTGGCCAAAGCCGAAGCGGCGCTGAAGGCCGCCGAGGCCAAGCCCAAGGCGCTGATCATCGACCCGACCGCACCCAGCACCGTGGTGGCCCTGAAAACCACCGACAGCCGCGCCATGCGCCGCCAACTGGATGACATTGCGGCAGACGTGGTGAGCTATGACTGTGAAGTGGTGTTCCAGGTGCCGCGCACCCACGACGCGCCCTGGCTGAAAACCTTGCTGGAGAAGCGCGTGCGCAAGCTCGACAGCGGGTTTGAGCTGAAGCAAAAGCATGAAATTCAGCGCTCGCTGCCGGCGCAGGTGGTTCTGGTGCCGCATCAGCGCTGAAAACGCTGGGGCGCTGGGGCTGCTTTGCAGCCCTTCGCGGGCACGCCCGCTCCCACAGGGGATCGCGCATTTCTTGAGTTCAGCGCCAAACGTGTGGGAGCGGGCGTGCCCGCGAAGGGCCGCAAAGCGGCCCCAAATTACTTAATGGGCTGGTATCAGGCCGGCACAGCCTCAGCAGCAGCCTCCCGCTCCCAAACCCGATGCCCCTCTACCGCCTTGACGAAGGCATCCATCACTTTCTGGTCATCCCCCACCAGGAGGCCCTTGTCCTCCTTGAGCCCCAGGCCGCTAACCAGGTCTTTGGTCAGCACCATCGCCTTGAGGTGCTTATAGCCTTCCAGCAGGAAGTGCTTGGCCAAGCCGCTGGCCGCCAGCGCATCGGTAGAGGCCTTGCCCGCCGGCACCACAACCCCGTCGAACATGACCGACGGCATTCCTTCCATCGAGGCATCCACCGGTAGCTGTTTGCCGTCGGCCGCCTTCACCGGCGCCGACGTCGGCCCCAGCAGCATGGGCCGTGCACTGTGGGCCTCCAGCGCTTTCACCAGTTTGTCGACACTGGCCGCGTCCACGCCGTCGGCCACCAGCACTGCAATCTTGCGGCCTTTGATGCCTACCGAACCAGGGTGGTTCATTTGGCTCAACGCCTTGGACTGCGCCAACTTGCTGCCTTTCACCTGGACCGTACCCTGCTTGGGTGCGGGCAGCCCCAGGTTCGCCGCGACAGCCGCCGCCAGTTTCAAGTCGATATTGGCAAGAATCTCATTCACTTGCCGCTGGCGAATGCTTTCACGCTCCACCTTGCCCAGCTCGAAGCTGTAGGCCTTGATGATGTGCTGTTGCTCGGTAGGGCTCATGCTCTGGAAGAACAGCCGCGCCTGGGAGAAGTGGTCGCCAAACGAATCGCTGCGCTGGCGGATCTTGTGCGCATCGATGCGCTCCTGGTAGCTCTCGAAGCCGCCATCCTGCGCGGCTGGTGGGGTTTCCTTCGGCCAGCCGCCATCAATGGAGTTGGGCTCATACGAAGCACGGCCCTTGTCGATGGTCATGCGGTGCATGGCGTCGCGCTGGCCACTGTGATTGGGCGCCACCGGCCGGTTGATCGGGATTTCATGGAAATTCGGCCCACCCAGGCGGCTGATCTGCGTATCGGTGTACGAGAACAGCCGGCCCTGCAGCAGCGGATCGTTGGTGAAGTCGATACCGGGCACGATATGCCCCGGGCAGAACGCCACCTGCTCGGTTTCGGCGAAGAAGTTGTCCGGGTTGCGGTTGAGCACCATCTTGCCCAGCAGCGTCACGGGCACCAACTCTTCAGGGATGAGCTTGGTAGGGTCGAGCAGGTCGAAGTCGAACTTATGCTCGTCTGCCTCGGGTACGATCTGCACGCCCAATTCCCACTCTGGGTAGTCACCGGTCTCGATGGCTTCCCACAGGTCGCGGCGGTGGTAGTCGGTGTCTTTGCCGGCCAGTTTCTGCGCTTCGTCCCACAGCACCGAATGCACGCCCTGGCGCGGTTTCCAGTGGAACTTGACGAAGCTGGCCACGCCTTCGGCGTTGATCAGGCGGAAGGTGTGTACACCAAAGCCTTCCACCATGCGCAGGCTACGGGGAATGGCGCGGTCGGACATCGCCCAGATCACCATGTGCGCCGATTCGGGCACCAGCGAAACGAAATCCCAGAACGTGTCATGGGCCGAGCCACCGGTCGGCATTTCGTTGTGCGGCTCAGGCTTCACGGCATGCACGAAATCCGGGAACTTGATCGCGTCCTGGATGAAGAAAACCGGCATGTTGTTGCCAACCAGGTCGAAATTGCCTTCATCGGTGTAGAACTTCACGGCAAAGCCGCGCACATCACGCACCGTGTCACCCGAGCCGCGTGGCCCCTGTACAGTGGAAAAGCGCACGAACACCGGGGTGATCTTTTCCGGGTCTTGCAGGAAACCCGCCTTGGTCAGTTCGGCATGGCAGCCATAGCTCTGAAAATACCCGTGCGCCCCGGTACCGCGGGCGTGCACGATACGCTCCGGGATACGCTCATGGTCGAAATGGGTGATCTTCTCGCGCATGATGAAGTCTTCAAGCAGCGAAGGCCCGCGCGCACCCGCCTTCAGGCTGTTCTGGTTATCGGCGATCTTCACCCCTTGGTTGGTGCGCAACGCCTGGCCGGTAGCATCGCTACGGAACGGCTCCAGGCTCTGCAGCTTGGCATTGGTGTTGGCCCGGTCGGGGGTCTGGGTGCCGGCGGCCTCACTGTGCTTGGGCGCGTCCGTTTTCTTGCTGGGCATGGGTCGGCTCTCCTCGTCAGTCTTCAGGCATGCCCGTTCGGGCTTGTTCTGGTAGTGACTGGAGGGGAGCGGCGAGCGTTCAATCAGGTTTACCGATTGTCGCCATATACCCGAAGGATTGGTGCCTGACGAAATAAATGCTAAGAACAGCCAGGGGAAAAGGCTAAAATGCGCCACCCCAGCTAACCGCTGACCCAAATTCCATGCGCCCCACAAGGTTCGCTACGTGATCGAGTTCCAACAGGTACACAAGACCTACCGCGTTGCCGGTAGGGAAATCCCCGCATTGAATCCGACCAGCCTGACCATCGAAGATGGCCAGGTGTTCGGCCTTATCGGCCACTCCGGCGCCGGCAAGAGCACCATGCTGCGTTTGATCAACCGCCTTGAAGAGCCTTCCGGCGGCAAGATCATCGTCGATGGCGAAGACGTTACCGCGTTCAACGCCAGCCAGCTGCGCGGCTTCCGCCAGCAGGTCGGGATGATTTTCCAGCACTTCAACCTGCTGGCTTCCAAAACCGTCGCCGACAACGTGGCACTGCCACTGACCCTGGCCGGCGAGCTGTCGCGCAGCGAAATCGACAAGCGCGTCACCGAACTGCTGGCCCGCGTCGGGCTCTCGGACCACGCCAAAAAGTACCCGGCGCAGTTATCGGGCGGCCAGAAGCAACGCGTCGGTATCGCCCGCGCCCTGTCTACCAACCCCAAGATCCTGCTGTGCGACGAGGCCACCAGCGCCCTCGACCCGCAAACCACGGCTTCGGTCCTGCAATTGCTCGCCGAAATCAACCGTGAGCTGAAGCTGACCATCGTGCTGATTACCCACGAAATGGACGTGATCCGCCGGGTCTGCGACCGCGTGGCGGTGATGGATGCAGGCGAGATCGTCGAGCAGGGCTCGGTGGCCGAGGTATTCCTGCACCCGCAGCACGCCACTACCAAGCGCTTCGTCCAGGAGGACGAGCAGGTCGACGAAGGCGAGCAACGCGACGATTTCGCCCACGTCCCGGGCCGCATCGTGCGCCTGACCTTCCAGGGCGATGCCACCTACGCACCGCTGCTGGGCACCGTGGCCCGTGAAACCGGTGTGGACTACAGCATCCTTGCCGGGCGTATCGACCGCATCAAGGATATCCCCTATGGCCAGCTCACCCTCGCCCTGATCGGCGGTGACATGGAAGCGGCGTTCGCCCACTTCAAGGCAGCTGACGTACATATGGAGGTACTGCGTTGATGGACGCCCTGAATTTCTTTGCCAACGTCGACTGGGCCGAAATCTGGCTGGCCACCGTCGATACCATGATCATGCTGTTCGGCTCGCTGTTCTTCACCGTGCTGCTCGGCTTGCCCTTGGGCGTGCTGCTGTTCCTCTGCGGCCCGAAGCAGATGTTCGAACAGAAGGGCGTGTATGCGCTGCTGTCGCTGGTGGTGAACATTCTGCGCTCGCTGCCGTTCATCATCCTGCTGATCGTGATGATCCCGATCACGGTGCTGATCACCGGCACCTCGCTGGGTGTCGCCGGCGCCATTCCACCGTTGGTGGTGGGTGCCACGCCGTTCTTCGCGCGGCTGGTGGAAACTGCCCTGCGGGAAGTGGACCGCGGCATCATCGAGGCGACCCAGTCGATGGGCGCCACCACCCGCCAGATCATCACCAGCGCGCTGCTGCCTGAGGCCCGTCCGGGTATCTTCGCGGCCATCACCGTCACCGCCATCACCCTGGTTTCGTACACCGCCATGGCCGGTGTAGTCGGTGCCGGTGGCCTCGGCGACCTGGCGATCCGCTTCGGTTACCAGCGTTTCCAGACCGACGTGATGGTGGTCACCGTGGTACTGCTGCTGGTACTGGTGCAAGTGCTGCAAAGCGTGGGCGACAAACTGGTCGTACATTTTTCCCGTAAGTAACCCCAATGGGGTCGGCCTGGCCGACCCGTTCGGGGGCCGTCGCGGCCCTCACAAGGAGTGATCAATGAAGAAGCTGCTTGCTGTTGTCGCCGCTGTCGCGGCCTTCTCGGCCAATGCTGCCGAAACCCTGACCGTCGCCGCTACCCCGGTGCCACACGCCGAAATCCTCAACTTCGTCAAACCGGCGCTGGCCAAAGAGGGCGTGGAACTGAAGGTCAAGGAGTTCACCGACTACATTCAGCCGAACGTGCAGGTGGCGGAAAAGCGCCTGGACGCCAACTTCTTCCAGCACCAGCCGTACCTGGATGAATTCAACAAGGCCAAGGGCACCGACCTGGTGAGCGTGGTAGGCGTGCACATCGAGCCGCTGGGCGTGTACTCGACCAAGATCAAGAAGCTGGACGAACTGCCTTCCGGGGCTACCGTGGTCATCCCGAATGATGCCACCAACGGCGGCCGCGCCCTGTTGCTGCTGGACAAGGCCGGCGTGATCAAGCTCAAGGACAACAAGAACATCCTGTCGACCGTGAAGGACGTTGCCGAGAACCCGAAGAACATCAAGTTCCGTGAACTGGAAGCCGCCACCATCCCGCGCGTGCTGACCCAGGTGGACGCGGCGCTGATCAACACCAACTACGCGCTGGAAGCCAAGCTGAACCCCGAGAAAGATGCCCTGGCCATCGAAGGCAGCGATTCGCCCTACGTGAACATCCTGGTTGCCCGCCCGGACAACAAGGACTCGGACGCGATGAAAAAGCTGGCAACGGCGCTGCACTCGCCTGAGGTGAAGCAGTTCATTACCGAGAAGTACAAAGGCGCTGTGGTTCCGGCGTTTTAAGCCTCGCAATCGCGCTGGCTTCTTCGCGGGCATGCCCGCTCCCACAGGGACATCGCTAGCCTCAGGCCTTGTGATATCCCTGTGGGAGCGGGCGTGCCCGCGAAGCTTTCAATGCCCCATCAATCCCGTTTGACCAACCCAGGCAACTGCGCCACCAGCTTCTGGTTGTTGAACGGCGCCCGAATGAACCCACGCTGACGCCCGTCCGGCCCGACCACCGCCAGGTTGCCGCTGTGGTCCACGGTGTAGCCCGGCTTGCTGGTATCTGCCGGAATGAATGGAATGCTCAGGGCATTGGCCAGCTTCTGGGTATCTTCGATCGACCCCGCCACCCCAATGAAGTCCTTGTCGAAATAAGCCAGGTACTGCTTCAGCTGGTTCGGCGTGTCGCGGTTCGGGTCGACGCTCACCAACACCACCTGCAACCGGTCGACAGCATCCTTGGGCAGCTCGCTCTTCACCTGGCGCAATTGGGCCAGGGTGGTCGGGCAGATGTCCGGGCAGTAGGTGTAGCCAAAGAACAGCAGCGACCACTTGCCTTTCAGTTCATCCAGCTGCACCGGCTGGCCATCCTGGTTGGTCATGGTTACATCTGCCACGGCGCGGCTTTGCGGCAACAGGATGATACCGGCATCGATCAGCTCGGCAGGGTTGGGCTGGTCGCGGCCATTGAGCACTTTGTTGACGGTAAGGCCCATGATCAGCGCGACCAGGGCAACGAGGACAAAGACGGTTTTCTGGGTTCGGGTCATAGGTTCAGCAACAGGTAGTGGTCGAGAAGCAACGCGATGAACAGCGCGAACAGGTACACGATAGAGTACTTGAAGGTGCCGATCGCTGCGTGCGGCCGGCTGCCACGGTACAACACCCAGGCCCATCGCAGGAAGCGCAGGCCCAGGGCCAGGGCACAGGCCAGGTACAGCGGGCCGCTCATGTGGATGGCGTAGGGCAACAGGCTCACCGCCAGCAATATCAGGGTGTACAGCAGGATGTGCAGCTTGGTGTAGCGCTCACCGTGGGTCACCGGCAGCATCGGAATGTCGGCCTTGGCGTATTCCTCCTTGCGGTGGATGGCCAGGGCCCAGAAGTGCGGTGGGGTCCAGGCGAAGATGATCAGCACCAGCAGCAACGGCTCGGCACTGACCTGGCCGCTGACCGCGACCCAGCCCAGAAGGGGTGGGGCAGCGCCGGCCAGGCCGCCAATCACGATATTCTGCGGCGTGGCACGCTTGAGAAAACCGGTGTAGAGCACCGCATAGCCAAGCAGCGAGGCCAGGGTCAGCCAGGCAGTGAGGGCATTGGTGAAAATCAGCAAAAGGGCCATGCCCAGCAGCGCCAGCGCCAGGGCAAACAGCAACGCCGGCAAGGGCTCGACACGGCCTTGGGCCAGCGGCCGCTTGCGGGTACGCGCCATCAGCGCATCGATGCGCCGGTCGACCACATGGTTGACCACTGCCGCGCCACCCGCGCACAGGCCGATACCCAGGTTGCCGAACACCAACACACTCCAGCCCACCCCCGCACGGGTGGCAAGGAACATGCCCGCCAATGAGGTGATCAACATCAGCACGACCACCTTGGGCTTGGTCAACTCCAGGTAATCGCGCCAGCTGGCCCGCTGGGTGCTCAGAAGCGTCGCCACGACTCGTTCCTCATGTGATGGGAAATGCCAACGCCGGTCACTGGCCGCAAGCGCCAGCCTTGGCCGACACCCACGCGTACCTTGTCGACCACCCGAATGCGGTAGTTCACCAGCACCATGCATAGCAACAGCAAAGCCCCACCGGCGTTGTGCGCCACCGCTATGGCCAGCGGCAGGTGCAGCAGCACATTGCTGATGCCCAGGCCTACCTGCACGGCCAACGCCAGCAACACCAGCCGGGCCAGGCCGCCCAAACCACAGCGCTGCAGTTTCCAGCTGAGCATCAGCAGCACGCAGGTGACCACCAGCGCGCCCAGCCGGTGGCTGACATGGATGGCCGTGCGCGCATCACTGTCCAGCTGCCCCCCCAGGTAGTTGGGGCCAACATGCTGGGTCAGGTGGAAACCATTGCTGAAGTCCGCCGCCGGCCACCACTGGCCATGGCAGGTGGGCAGGTCAATACAAGCAACCGCTGCGTAGTTGGCACTGACCCAGCCACCCAGGGCGATCTGCCCGATCACCACCAGCAAGGCCAGCGCAGCGACCCGCCGCAGGCTGAGCGGCAATTTGGGCAACGGCGCAAAGGCCCGCGAAAGCCGCAGGGTTAACAGGAACAGCAGGCTCAGCGTGGTGAAGCCCCCCAGCAAGTGGGCCGTGACGACCTGCGGCCAAAGCTTCAGGGTGACCGTCCACATGCCGAACGCCGCCTGGGCCAGCACCACACCCAGCAACAGCACAGGCAGGCGATAGGGTTGCCCGTCGCTGTGGTGCCGGCGCACTGCCTGCAAGGCGAGCAAGGCGATGACCACGGCCAGGCTGCCCGCGAAGTAACGATGAACCATTTCGGCCCAACCTTTCGCCGCCTCTACCGGGTGTTCGGGAAAGTGCAGTTCGGCATGGGCCAGCTGCGCTTCGCTTTTGGGTACGCTGATGAAACCGTAGCAACCGGGCCAGTCGGGGCAACCGAGGCCGGCGTGGGTCAGGCGGGTATAGGCACCGAGCAGGACGACCAGCAGTGCCAGCAGGGTGGCGCACACAGCAAGGCGGAATCCGGGTCTGGCCATGGCAGGCTCCTAGCCGATATTGGACAGCTTGAGCAGATGGCGCAGGTCATCCAGCACATGCTTGCCGTTGACCTTGGCGCCGTAGCGCAGCACCAGGTTGCCGTGCGGATCGACGATCCACAGCTGCGGGGCAACCTCGCCGACCTGCTTGAGGTAGCGCGGCGCATCCAGCGGGTAGCGTTGCAATTGCGGGTATTCGCGCCCGAGCAGGGCCTGGTAGTCGGCGCTCAGCGGCTGGGCGGCGGCCAGCGCATGGCTGGCCCGGCTGGCATCACGGCCCAGGCCGACCTGGATCTGCCGGGCCAGGTACACCAGCCGCTGGCATTCCTCGGCACAGGCCTGCGGCGCGCTGACCAGCAACTGCCAGCGCCCGTCCTCACCGGCCACGCCCAGGTCGGCACGGCTCTCACCGTTGCCGATCATGGCGCCGTGGTAACTGCGGCCCTCCGGCACCCAGAAGTTGAGTTTGTACATGCTGGTGGCCAGGACCATCGGGCCCAGCACCACCAGAAGAATCAGCAACAGCTGCAAACGCCCGCGGGCTTTGGGTTTGCTACGTTCAGGCACGTCCAGTGGAGTGGCGGTGGCCATGGCTTTTCTCCTTGTTTTGGCGCCAGCCGAAATAGAGGTAGAGCAGCACCAGGGCGATCGCCAGGGCAAACCACTGCACGGCGTAACCCATGTGTTTTTCCGGCCCCATGGCCACGATGGGCCAGCCCAGGCGGTAGCTTGCCGGGCCAGGTTCCAGGCGCAGTTCGTGGGCGAACCCCTCACGCCCGAGCTGCGCCCACAGTTGTGCCGCGTCGATGGCGGTCAACAGGTGCGGCCACTGGCCGCCGACTGGGTCCGGGTGCAGCTGGAACGTGTTGCCGGGTACCACATACACCGAGGCGTCGAGGGCCAAGGCCTGGGCGGGGGTATCGAAGTGCACCGGTACGCGGCGGTCCGGCCAGGGAAGCCAGCCGCGATTGACCAGCAGCCACAGGCCGCTGGCCTGGTCGTGGAAGGGTTGCAGCAATTCGACACCGGCCTGACCGTCGCGCATGCGGTTGTCCAGCAGCACGCTGTGCTCGGCGTCGAAGCGGCCGTACAGGTGCACGCGGCGCATGGCGTTGTCTTCGTTGCCATTCAACTGGCTGGTCGCCAGCGGCGCTTCGATACGTCGCTCGGCGTAGCTGGCCAGCAATGCGCGCTTTTCCTCGGCCCGGCCGAGTTGCCAGCAGCCAAGCGCGATCAGCCCCGGTAGCAGTGCAAGTACCACCAAGGTGGGTACCCAACCTGGGCGAAACGGCCTCACGGGCGCCTCGCTATACTTATCCACATCACCGCCCCCCCGGAGTAGCGCCATGCTCAAGGCCGCGATTGTCCTGATGCTGTTGGCCACGATCGCCAGTTTGTTCAGTGGCCTGGTGTTTCTGGTCAAAGATGATGAAAACTCGACCCGCCTGCTGAAAGCGCTGACGGTGCGGGTGACCCTGGCGGCGCTGACCATAGGGCTGGTCGCCTGGGGCTTCATCAGTGGTCAGCTCGTATCTCACGCCCCTTTCTGACGTTTTCACCTCGCCCTGTGGGAGCGGGCATGCCCGCGAATGCGATGTTGAATGCACCGGCGCATTCGCGGGCGCGCCCGCTCCCACAGGGTTCGCTAGTCACAGCACATACACAAAGATGAAAAGCCCCACCCACACCACATCCACGAAGTGCCAGTACCAGCTGGCCGCTTCGAAGCCGAAGTGTTTCTGCGGGTTGAAGTGGCCACGCAGGATGCGCACGAACATCACAATGAGGATGATCGTGCCCAAGGTCACGTGCGCGCCGTGGAAACCCGTGAGCATGAAGAACGTAGCGCCATAGATGCCCGAGCCCAGCGTCAGCCCCAGCTTGGTATAGGCCTCGTGGTACTCGAAGGCCTGCAGCGCGATGAAGCTGATGCCCAACACGATGGTCAGCGCCATCCAGCCTTTCAGCGCCCCGCGGTGGTCGCGGCGCAACGCATGGTGGGCCAGGGTGATGGTCACGCTGGAGCTGACCAGCAACAGGGTATTGATCAGCGGCAGGTGCCACGGGTCGATCACTTCCTTGGGCGGCGGGAACAGCTTCGGGTCCGGCATGTGCAACAGCGGCCAGGTGAACTCGAAGCCGGGCCAGAGCATATGGGCAACACCCTTGGCCCCTTCGCCACCCAGCCACGGCCCCGCCAGCACGCGCACGTAGAACAGCGCGCCGAAGAAGGCCAGGAAAAACATCACTTCCGAGAAGATGAACCAACTCATGCCCCAGCGGAAAGAGCGGTCCAGCTGGGCGCTGTATAGCCCTGCACGGCTTTCCTTGACCACCGCCCCGAACCAGCCGAACAACATGTAGGCCAGAAACAGAGCACCCACGAAGAAAATCAACGGCCCGTGCGACTCCGGGTGCCCGGCCTTCATGTCGTTGAACCAGGTACCCAGGCCGAACACGCTGATGAACATGCCGAGGGTAGCGATGATCGGCCACTTGCTCTGCGCCGGAACATAGTAATGCTCATGACTTGCCATTGCTGTTCTCCTTCCCTTAACGGGCGCCCTGGACGGCCTGGGCCGCAACTTGAGCGACCGGCGGGTGGCGAGCGGTGATGTCGAACAAGGTGTAGGCCAGCGTCAGGTGCTTCACGCTGGCCGGCAGGTCGCGGTCGACGATGAAGCGCACCGGCATTTCGATGCGTTGGCCGGGTTGCAGCACCTGCTGCGTAAAGCAGAAGCACTCGGTCTTGTGGAAGTACGCCGCGGCTTCGGCGGGGGTGATGCTGGGTATCGCCTGGGCACTCATCGGCCGGTCGGTCGGGTTATGGGCAATGAAGATCATCTGGTTGACCGCACCGGGGTGGACCTCCAGCTGATCGGCGCTGGAGTAGAAGTCCCAGACCATGTCGCTGGCGTTGGTCGACATGAACTGCACCCGGACCGACCGCGAGGGGTCACTGACCTGGCGGCCCTCGTACTGCCCGCCGGTCTTGCCATTGATGCCGAAGGCCTTGCACATCACGTCGTAGATCGGCACCAGGGCAAAGCCGAAGGCGAACATCACCACCGTCAGCATCAGCAGGCGCGTTACCAGGCGCTTCAGCGAAAGGCCTGTCATGGCGGCGCTCCTACTTCACTTCCGGCGGTGTCTGGAAGGTGTGGTAGGGCGCAGGCGAGGGGATGGACCACTCCAGGCCTTCAGCGCCGTCCCAGGGTTTGGCCGGTGCAGGCGCGCCGCCACGGATGCACTTGATGACGATGAACAGGAAGAAGATCTGCGTGGCACCGAACATGAACGCGCCGATCGAAGACACCATGTTGAAATCGGCGAACTGCAGGTTGTAGTCGGGTATGCGCCGCGGCATACCGGCCAGCCCCACGAAATGCATGGGGAAGAAGGCCAGGTTCATGCCGATGAACGACAGCCAGAAATGCAGCCTGCCAAGGGTCTCGTCATACATGTGGCCGGTCCATTTCGGCAGCCAGTAGTAGGCCGAGGCGAAGATGCCAAAGATCGCCCCAGGCACCAGCACATAGTGGAAGTGCGCCACCACGAAGTAGGTGTCGTGGTACTGGAAGTCGGCCGGTGCGATCGCCAGCATCAGCCCACTGAAGCCGCCGATGGTAAACAGTATGACGAAGGCGATGGCGAACAGCATCGGGGTTTCGAAGGTCAACGAGCCTTCCCACATGGTGCTGACCCAGTTGAACACTTTCACGCCGGTGGGCACCGCAATCAGCATGGTGGCGTACATGAAGAACAGCTCGCCGACCACCGGAATACCGACCACGAACATGTGGTGCGCCCACACGATGAACGACAGGAAGGCGATGGCCCCGGTGGCGTACACCATCGAGGTGTAGCCAAACAGGGGCTTGCGCGAGAATGCCGGGATGATCGAGCTGACCGCGCCAAAGGCGGGCAGGATCATGATGTACACCTCGGGGTGGCCGAAGAACCAGAACACATGCTGGAACAGCACCGGGTCACCACCGCCAGCCGCACTGAAGAAACTGGTGCCGAAGTGGATGTCCATCAACATCATGGTCACCACCCCTGCCAGCACCGGCATCACTGCAATCAGCAGGAACGCAGTGATCAACCAGGTCCAGACGAACAGTGGCATTTTCATCAAGGTCATGCCGGGGGCACGCAGGTTCAGGATGGTCGCGATCACGTTGATCGCCCCCATGATCGAGCTGACACCCATCAGGTGGATGGCGAAGATGAAGAAGGTGACGCTGGCCGGGGCATAGGTCGTCGACAGCGGGGCGTAGAAGGTCCAGCCGAAATTCGGCCCGCCACCGGGGCTGAACAAGGTTGAAACCAGCAGCAGGAACGCCGCCGGCAACAACCAGAAGCTGAAGTTGTTCATGCGCGGCAGGGCCATGTCCGGCGCGCCGATCATCAGCGGGATCATCCAGTTGGCCAAGCCGACGAAGGCCGGCATCACGGCGCCGAAGACCATGATCAGCCCGTGCATGGTGGTCATCTGGTTGAAAAACGCCGGTTCGACGATCTGCAGCCCCGGCTGGAACAGCTCGGCGCGGATCACCATGGCGAACGAGCCACCCAACAGGAACATGAGGAAGGCGAACCACAGGTACAGGGTGCCGATATCCTTGTGGTTGGTGGTCAGCACCCAGCGCATCAGGCCCTTGGCCGGGCCGTGCGCATGGTCATGGCCGTGGGCGTGGTCGTCGATCACTGCACTCATGTCCTGTCTCCTGCAATCCACTGATTGCCGCGAGTAACCCGGTTCACTTGGCTTCTGCCTGCTTCAGCGCCAGCACGTCCTTCGGCGTGACCATGTCGCCCTTGTTGTTGCCCCAGGCGTTGCGTTCGTAGGTCACCACGGCAGCGATATCGACCTCCGACAGTTGCTTGCCGAAGGCGGCCATGGCGGTACCGGGTTTGCCGTGGAAAACGATGCTCAAGTGACCTTCCTTCGGCCCGGTAGCGATCTTCGAGCCTTTCAGCGCCGGGAACATCGGCGGCAGGCCCTGGCCTTCGGCCTGGTGACAGGCCACGCAGGTGGTGTGGTAGACCTTGTCGCCGCGCGCCACCAACTCGTCCAGGGTCCATTCCTTGCTGGTCAGCTCCTTGAGCTTGGCCGCCTCTGCCTTGCGCTCGCCAAGCCAGGTGTCGTAGTCGGCCTGGGACTTGACCTCGACTACAACGGGCATGAAACCGTGGTCCTTGCCGCACAACTCGGTACACTGGCCGCGGTAGATGCCTGGCTTCTCGATGCGCGTCCAGGCTTCGTTGACGAAGCCGGGAATGGCGTCGCGCTTGACCGCGAAGGCGGGCACCCACCATGAGTGAATTACATCGGCCGCCGTCACCAGGAAGCGCACCTTGGTACCCACCGGCAACACCAGCGGTTGGTCGACTTCCAGCAGGTAGTGCTCGTCTTTGGGCGCCTGGTTGTGAATCTGCTCGGCGGGGGTGGCCAGGTTGCTGAAGAACTCCACGTCCTGGCCCAGGTACTTGTAATGCCACTTCCACTGGTAGCCGGTGACCTGGATGTCGATATCCGACTCGCTGGCGTCATAGATGTCGATCAGGGTCTTGGTGGCCGGTATGGCCATGGCCACAAGGATCAGGAACGGGACCACGGTCCAGAGGATTTCCACCCAGGTATGCTCGTGGAAATGCGCGGCCTGCTGGCCGGTGGAGCGGCGGTGGATGACCATGGACCAGAACATCGCGCCGAACACCACGATGCCGATGACCACGCAGATCCAGAAGATGGTCATGTGCAGATCGAAGACGGCGTTGGAGACTTCCGTCGCCCCCGGGTGCATGTTCACGGTCCAGGCAGCGTTGGCCTGACCCAGAACCGACCACAACAGCAGGCCCATCCAGACAGGTGGATGTCGCATCATTGCGGGTTCCCCTTCTCGTTCTTGTTTTCCCGGAGGCGTGGCCTGCGGCAAGAGGGAACGGCGGTCAAGACTGCCTGGCTTCAACGACCGAGCCCCTGCTAAAAGCAGTCGGGCCTCATCAACGAATCACGTTCACCGGGAGTATAGACAGCGACCAATGCCGCGCAACGAAGGCAATGAAATGAACTTCACGAAACAGCTATATCCCTTGAAAACCGCAGGCTTGAGGGGGAATGGCCAAATAGTGGCCATGCTATATTCCAGGTAACGCAGAATTTGAAATCATCTATAACAAACTCGTCTTAGGTATGCCGTATACCGAGCTAATTTAGTGTCTTCCGTTTGAAACGTAATGTCCCTGGAGTTGTCATGAACATCGCTGCTGTACGCGAGCAGGTAAGCCAAGCCCATCAACATGAAGGCCAGACTGGCCAATTGAAACAGCGTCTCGAGCTGCAACTGCCCCACCTGCACCCCTCGATCCAACTGCCTGAGCAGGACGCACAGGGTACTTTGGCGCGCTTCGTCAGCGCCTACATCGAACAGGTTCCGGAACTGCTGGAGGCGGCCCATGAAGTCGCCCTTGAGGCCGGCATCGAGTCGCAGATCAAGCCTGTATTGAAAATTGCCGAGGCTTACTTCCTGCAGCCACCCGAGGTCATGAACGGGCATGTGGGGCTGGACTGCCTGCTAGATGAGGCATACCTGGCGCACCGCCTGGTGGAGGAGGTGAATGACTTGTACATCCGTCACTTCCAGCAGCCGCTGATCCCCGTCGACACCACCGTCGCCAACCTGATTGCCCACCAGTTGATCGGCGAAGAATTTGCCAACCAGCTGGATGAAGTGGTGCACCACTCGGTGGATGAGATGCTCAATGACGCAAGCTTTGCGGCTGAGTCGGTGGAAGCCTACCGCGAGACGCTGACTAGCCCGGCAACCGGTGAGGCGTGGAAGCGCTGGCCGTGCCTGTCGCGTCAGCTGGGTGTCGAGCTGGGTCAGCCGACCTGATACTCCTGTGCCGGCCTCTTCGCGGGTTCACCCGCGAAAAGGCCAGTTCAGGTACTACAGAACTTCAACCTCAGGCCCCCACACCCGCCGTAGTCCGTAACCGTCCCTCGATTCGCCGCTTCAACCGCCGCTGTTCGATCAGCAACCGCGAGCCATTGGCAGCATTGCTGCGCCCCCAGTCCTCCAGCAGTTCAAGGCACGAGTGGTCGATATAGCTCAGGTTACCCAGTGGCACATGCAACGTGGTGCCCGCCGGCACGCCATCGAGCACCTGGGTCAATGCCGGTACCTTGAGGAAGGTCGCGGCGCCACTGAGCCGCAATTCCATGTGCCCAGGCTTTTCCAGATCGACCAGGTTGATCTTCAACCGTGCCGCCCTGAATGCCAGCTTCAGCAAGGTCAGGGCAAAGCCGAGCAACACGCCGGTCAGCAGGTCGGTAAAGATGATCGCCAGCGCCGTCGCCGCATAGGTGAACATCGGCATGCGGCCATAACGGCCCAACCCACGGAACGCCTTGAAGTCGACCAGCTTGATCCCCGTGAACACCAGCACACCTGCCAGGCTGGCTACCGGTATCTGCTGCAGCACACTGCTCAACGCCACCACGAAAGCCAGCAGCCACAAGCCATGGAAAATGGCCGAAGCGCGTGTTTGCGCACCTGCCTGCACGTTGGCCGAGCTACGTACGATCACCCCGGTCATCGGCAGTGCACCCAGCACCCCGCAGAGCATGTTGCCAATGCCCTGTGCGGACAGCTCACGGTCGAAGTCCGAACGCTGGCCACTGTGCATGCGGTCGACCGCAGCCGCTGACAGCAAGGTTTCGGCACTGGCAATGAATGCCAGGGCAAAGGCGGCGACGAGCAGGGCAGGGTCGGCCAGTTGCATCAAGTCACCGGGGCGGAGCCAGTCGATGGCTTCGGACAAGTCAGCCGGTACTTCCACGCGGTTCACGGGCAAGGCCAACCACATGCTGATGATGGTCATGCTCGCCACACCCAGCAGGGCGCCTGGTACAAAGCGCAGGCGCTGCGGCCGCAAACGTTCCCAGCCCCACATGATGGCGATGGTGCCCAGGCCCAGCGCACCGGCTATCCAGCCAGCGCCGGCGCTTTCGTGGGGCATGGCCGCAGCGAGGGTCGCCGGGAACTGCACAAGGTTCTGCATACCCGATGGCTGCGGTGCGGTGTCGAACATCACATGCACCTGCGACAGCACGATCAACACACCAATGCCTGCCAGCATGCCGTAGACCACCGCCGGCGCGGTGACGCGGAACCAGCAGCCCAGGCGCAGGCGCCCGGCCAGCAATTGCAGCAAACCGGCCAATAACAGGATCGGCCCGAGCATGGCCATGCCGTGCTGGCGTACCAGCTCGAAGACCAGCACCGCAAGGCCCGCCGCCGGACCACTGACTTGCAACGGCGAACCGGCGAGGAAGCCGACCACGACACCGCCGATAATGCCGGTAATCAGGCCCTTGGCCGGCGGCATGCCCGAGGCGATGGCAATGCCCATGCACAAGGGCAGGGCCACCAGAAAGACCACCACCGAAGCCAGCAACTCACGCGGCAGGGCCGCTTTCAGCTGTGTAATGTTCACCATGTTTCTCCTTTCTCTAGTCGCACGGCCATTCCCCTGGCCATGGGCACGTTGGGTCCCCGACAAGCGCGCAGGCGCGGGCCGCCAGCGGGCTCGCCGGCAGGGCAGTCAGGGTATTCAGGGCAGCCGAAGGCCGCGCCACACCCCTACAGGGTGCAGCCGGCTATCAAGGTTTTAACGGCGGACGGGTCGCTTAGTAGCGGCCTCTCGGAGTGGCGCATGGCACCGGTTGGCCTGCGGCCAGGGGCATGAAGCTGTCGCTGGCAGCGTCGTAGGCTTCGATCCTGCTGGTCTCGATGTCATAGATCCAGCCATGGATGTACAGCTGACCCGCTGCAAGCCCCGAAGCCACCGAAGGGTGGGTGCGCAAGTGGTGCAGCTGGGCAATGACGTTCTCTTTGGTCAGCACTTGCATGCTTTCATGTTCGCTGCCGCACGAGCAGTTGTTCTCGACCACGGTGCGGGCCACTTCGGCGTGGCGCAGCCAGGCGCCAACGGTTGGCATCTTGGTCAGCGATTGCGGGTTGAGTACCGCACGCATCGCGCCACAGTCGGAGTGGCCGCAGATGATGATGTGGTGCACTTTAAGTGCCATCACCGCGTACTCGATAGCGCTGGAAACGCCACCGTTCATCTGGCCATAAGGCGGTACTACGTTACCTACGTTACGGGTCACGAACAGGTCGCCTGGCGAACTTTGCGTGATCAGTTCGGGCACGATGCGCGAGTCGGCGCAGGTAATGAACATGGCGCGCGGTGTTTGCGCAGTGGCGAGCTTCTTGAACAGCTCTTGCTGTTCAGGGAAGACGTCATGGTGAAAGCGCAGGAAACCGTCGACGATGTGCTTCAGGGCAGCATCGGCGCTTTCAGCGGGGACCTGCGGTACGACCTTGGATGGGTCCTTGACGGGCATGATTCATCCTCTTGACGGTGTGTAGGTAAATCCATTTTACCGGTTAAAGATTCTGGCTATGCAGGGTTTTAGATGACACGCACAGCCCATAGATCACAGTCGGTGTGGATTGGTTGCCTACGCTAACCGGGAAAACTTAACTGAAACTTAATTCGAGGGCTCTAGAACGGGCGTTCCAGATATAAAAGCGGGATCTGAATAATAGCAAAAAAACATCAACTGCCAATATGTATTAGCGTAATTATTGGCTGCCATTAGTGAGGCTTTCTGTAGGGCGTGTTTACCTTGGCTGTCAGAACAGTGCCATCTGCTCGCCCGGCGGGGAAAAGGCCGAGCAATCCAGCACCTGTGACTCGCGCCCTTCGAACGCCAGGCGTTTCATCGCCTTGGCGAAACGCTGCGCCAGCAACTCGGCAAATACCCCCTCACCCCGCATGCGTGTGCCAAAGCGGCTGTCGTACAGCTCGCCATCGCGGCTCTGGCGGATCAGGCTCAGCACATGCGCAGCGCGCTGTGGGTAATGGTCGTGCAACCACTGCTCGAACAGCGGCGCCACCTCCAGCGGCAGGCGCAGCAGCATGTACGCCGCGCTCTGCGCCCCGGCCGCCTTGGCCGCTTCCAACAGGCGCTCCAGTTCGCTGTCGTTGATCATCGGTATCATCGGCGAGCACAACACGCCCACCGGCACGCCTGCTTCGCGCAGCACACGAATGGCCCGCAACCTTGCCCCTGGCGCTGCCGCCCGGGGCTCGAGCACCCGCTTGAGGTCATCGTCCAGCGTAGTCAGGCTGATCATCACCCGCACCAGGCGCTGGCGGGCCATGTCGGCGAGCAGGTCGAGGTCGCGCAGCACCAGGGCCCCTTTGGTGACGATGGTCACCGGGTGGCGAAAACGCAGCAGTACCTCAAGCAGGCGCCGAGTCAGCAGTTGCTCGCGCTCGATGGGCTGGTAAGGGTCAGTGTTGGAGCCCAGGTTGATCGGTGCACACTTATACCCAGGTTTGCTCAACTGCTGCACCAGTACCTCGGCGGCGTTGGTCTTGGCGATCAGCTTGGTTTCGAAGTCCAGGCCTGGGGACAGATCCCAGTAGGCATGGGACGGGCGGGCATAGCAGTAGATACAGCCATGCTCGCAACCGCGGTAGGGGTTGATCGAGCGGTCGAAGGGCAGGTCAGGGGAAGTATTGCGCGCGATGATGGTCTTGGCGGTTTCAGCCCTGACCTCGGTGCCTTGGGTAACGGGCACCTCCTGATACCAGCCATCGTCTTCGAGCACCGACTGGCGTGGTGCAAAACGATTGTGTGGGTTATGGCGGGTACCACGACCGCGAACAGGATCCATGCTGTTAGCCCCTTACTGGTTATGCATACAGTATATTACCAGCAGCGCCTTCACCCTTGTTGTCAGGGAGACAAGTGGCGCCTTGCATACGGCTCCAGCGACATGGGCCTGCCGGCGAATGCGTTGAACGACGCCGTCATCCGGCGCATTCCGCCCTTGGCCAGGATTTCGTCGCGCAGGCGGCGGCCCAGCGCCCGATGATCGGCGTCGGCCGCCTCGAATGCGCTGAACGCGTCAATGGCATGGACCTGCGCCCACTTGTAGCAGTAATAACCCGCTTCATAACCCGTGACCATGTAATCGAACCCTTCGGCAAACCTGTCCTGGGCGAAGGCTTGCGGCAAGCCGACCTGCTGGGTTGCGGCAATCGCCAGTTGGCGAAGGTCGTGGCGGGCGCGATCGTCGCAATGCGCGACGAGATCGAACCAGCACAGCCGCAGTTGCTCGGCTTCCGCCACCGCCTGGAAACGACGTTTGCCAGCGAGCCACTGCTGCATCTGGGGCAATGGCACTGGTGGCGCACCCGTTTCCGGCTGCGGCAACGCCAACAGTGCCGGGGCAGACCAGCACCACTGTTCGAGCAAGGTGCCGACGAATTCGCAGGCATCGGCGCCCAGCGCGGAAGTGGCGGTGCGATTGAGGCGCCGGTGCTGGTTGGTGACCAGCAACTGATGCAGGGCATGGCCCGCCTCGTGGAACAGCTTGCAAAGGTCTGCGTGATCCAAGTTGGGCGTGACTTGCCCAGGCTGCAGCTCGAAACAGCAGGAAAGCAGAACGGCGGGCAACGTCACCACACCGTCGGCCTCCACATGGCGCTGGCGCATGGGATAACTGTACGGCCAGGGCAGCTTGCCTGGGCGTTGGTAGGCATCCAGGTAGATATGCCCCAGCCGGGCATGCCCGTCCATTACCTCCAGTACCTGCACATCGGGGTGCCAACCTGCCACATCGCACGCCACGATACGCACGCCAAGCACCTGTTCATGCAGTTGCCACAGCCCCTGCAGGACGCTGCCCAGGGGGAAACGCTCGCGCAGGCTGGCGTCGATCGCCTCGTTGCCTTGCAGCCGCAGCTTTCGGCCAAGGTATGCCACGTCCCACGGGGCAAGCGCCTCGATACCCAATTCGCTACCCAGCACCTGCATCGCCTTCAGCTCCTCCTGCAGGCGCGCGCTGTTCTGCTGGATCAAGGCGTTGATGAAGGCCTCGACCTGCGAGGTGTCACGCGAGTCCTTGGCTTCAAGGCTCAACTGCGCCGCGTTGGCCAGGCCCAACAGCCGCGCACGCTCATGACGCAGCCGCAACAGCGCCTGCAGCACCGAGCCATTGTCCAGGGCGTAGTTGCCGCCCAGGTCGCAAGCCAGCTGCCGTGAGGCCTGATAAACCTCTTTACGCAAATCACGCGCGTCGGCCCACTCAAGGACCACTTGCACCGTGCGCTCGTCAAGGTCGAGCAGCCAACCCGCCTGGCCCTGCGCCGCAGCCTTGACTGCCAGCCGATCACGCTCAACGCCTGGCAGGCCGGCCAGGCGCGCCTCGTGCGGCACCAGGCAAGTCCAGGCCTCACGTGCCTGGATCAGGTTACTCATGAATTGCTGCT
Organism: Pseudomonas sp. TJI-51; assembly: GCF_000190455.2. NCBI lineage: Bacteria > Pseudomonadati > Pseudomonadota > Gammaproteobacteria > Pseudomonadales > Pseudomonadaceae > Pseudomonas > Pseudomonas sp. TJI-51. Next base: position 4,245 of record NZ_AEWE02000059.1, on the reverse strand, counting down.
CAAGCCCGACGATCGCCTGCTCGGTGGTGTGCAGTTGCTTGCGCGCGCCAGCGCCCAAACCATGGCCGGCGTGGCGGAACGCCCTGAGGATCAGTTTGAGCACAGCCTGGCGCTCGTCATCCAGCTGCGCGGGATCGAGGCGCTGGTAGGCTTCATACAACCTTGAGTGCTCGTGCTTGTATCGCGCCCAGTCGAGCAGCAACTGATTACAAGCATCGACCTCCACAGCCCATGCCTGGCTTTCGTACACCAACGGCACGAGCATGTGCAGCAGGTCTTCCAGCCGCTGGTCAAGCTGCTCGACGGCCAGCACCAAGCTATCCCAACCTGGCGCCGGGCCGCTGTGTTCGATGATCTGTTCGAGCGCCGCGACATTGGCGTCGCGAATGGACAAGAAGGCGGGTTGAAGCTGCTCGGGCCGTAGCGACGGGTAGTCGAGCAAGCCATGGGCAATTCGAGCAAGGCCGTGATTCACGAAGCACCTCAGGGGCAAGTCAGGGGCCGACACTGTAGCCAGCCCCCTGTTACCCCGCAGAAGCTCTATGTAACGCCCTGTACCCTTACTCTGCGGGTTTCTTCAACTTCGGATTAGGGAAGAACTGCACCGTCTGTACCTTGGCCGCAGGGGTTTTCGGCTCGAGGTGGTTGACCCGTGTCCCCAACTCCTTGGGCACCGACAAGCCCTGTTCGTTGAGCGTATCGGTAAAGCCGCAGGCCACGCACTCACGGTGCGGTACGTCGTCTTCGCTCCACATCATCAGTTTGTCGGGCTGGCTGCATGCCGGGCATACAGCCCCGGCAATAAAGCGCTTCTTGGTCTTGTTCACGGCTACCTCACTCATGCCGCAGCGGCCTCGGCCAAGCCACTGTGGCGCAGCAATGCATCAATGGAAGGCTCACGGCCACGGAAGTCGACGAACAGTTCCATGGGCTCGCGCGAGCCGCCACGCGCCAGGATCGCTTCGCGGAAGGCGCGGCCGGTTTCGGCATTCAGCACGCCTTCTTCCTCGAAGCGCGAGAAAGCGTCGGCCGACAGCACTTCAGCCCACTTGTAGCTGTAGTAACCCGCTGCGTAACCGCCGGCAAAGATGTGCGCAAAGCTGTTGGGGAAACGGTTGTACGCCGGCGGGCGCATGACCGAGACCTCATCGCGTACGCCTTCGAGCACCTGCAGCACGTTGCGGCCGTCGCCATGGCTGGCATGCAGTTCGAAGTCGAACAGCGAGAACTCCAGTTGGCGCACCATCATCATGCCCGACTGGAAGTTTTTCGCCGCCAGCATCTTGTCCAGCAGGTCCTGTGGCAGGGCCGCACCGGTTTCATAATGCCCCGAAATAAGCGCCAGGCCTTCCGGCTCCCAGCACCAGTTTTCCATGAACTGGCTAGGCAGCTCGACGGCATCCCAAGCCACGCCATTGATGCCGGAAACCCCGGCATGCTCGATGCGCGTCAGCATGTGGTGCAGGCCGTGGCCAAATTCGTGGAACAGCGTGGTGACCTCATCATGGGTCAGCAGCGCCGGCTTGCCAGGCGCAGCCGGGGTGAAGTTGCACACCAGGTTAGCCACCGGGCTTTGCAACTGGCCGCTGGCGGTGCGGCGCCGGTCACGGGCGCCGTCCATCCAGGCACCCCCGCGCTTGTTGGCACGGGCATACAGGTCGAAGAAGAAGCGCCCGACGTGCTGGCCGTTTTCCTTGATTTCGAACAGGCGGACATCCGGGTGCCAGCTGTCGAAGCCCTTCAACTCGGCGATTTCGATGCCATACAGGCGCTGCACGATGCTGAACAGGCCGCTAAGTACCTTGTCGATCGGGAAGTAGGCGCGCAGGGCCTCCTGCGACACGCTGTAGCGCTGTTCGCGCAGCTTCTCGCCATAGTATCCGGCGTCCCAACTGGCCAGCTCTGGGCAGCCTTGCTCGGCGGCATAGGCCTTGAGCTGCTGCAGGTCCTGCGCGGCAAACGGCTTGGAGCGTTGAGCCAGGTCGCGCAGGAAGCTCAGTACCTGGTCACTGGACTCGGCCATCTTGGTCGCCAGGCTCAGCTCGGCGTAGTTCTTGTAGCCCAGAAGCTCGGCCAGTTCCTGACGCAGGTCGAGGATTTGCTTCATCACCGGCCCGTTGTCGTTCTGGCCAGCGTTCGGGCCCTGGTCCGAGGCGCGGGTGCAGTAGGCCGCGTACACCTCTTCGCGCAGGGCGCGGTCGCTGGCGTAGGTCATCACGGCGTAGTAGCTGGGGAATTCCAGGGTGATCAGCCAGCCGTCGAGGCCCTTGGCCTGCGCTGCAGCGGCCATTTGCGCCTTGGCCGAATCGGTCAGGCCGGCCAGTGCGGCCTCGTCGGTCACATGCTTGGTCCAGGCCTGGGTGGCGTCCAGCAACTGGTTGGAGAAGCGGCTGCCCAGCTCACTGAGCTTGCTTTGCACATCGGCATAGCGCTGCTGCTTGTCCGCTGGCAGGTCGATACCCGACAGACGGAAGTCACGCAGGGCATGTTCGAGTATGGTTTTTTGCGCCACATCGAAACCGGCGGCCTCCGGGCCGCTGATCAGCGCCTGGTAGGCTTCGAACAACGCACGGTTCTGGCCCAGTTCGGTAGAGTAGGCGCTGAGCGCTGGCAGGCACGACTCGTAAGCCTCGCGCAATTCAGCGCTGTTGCACACCGCGTTGAGGTGGCTGACCGGGCTCCAGGCTGCACCCAGGCGGTCGTTCAGTTCGTCCATGGCCAGCACCAGGCCGGCCCAGGTAGGGTTGCTGCCTTGCTTTTCGAGGATCTCGGCAATGGCTTCACGGTTGTCGGCCAGGATCGCTTCGATCGCCGGCAACACGTGTTCGGCACGGATTTGCGAGAAGGGCGGCAGATCGTAGGACTGCAGAAGCGGGTTGTTCGCACTCACGGTTCGGATACCTTGGCAGAAGAAACACTGCCCCATCTTAATTACAATCGAGGCCGACCGCAGCAGGCAGCCTGCCTATCGACACAGATGAGAGACGCTATCATGGCCATTCGCAGCTTCCAGCAACACACTCCGAAAGTGGGGCCCAGGGCATTCGTCGACCGTTCGGCGGTGGTGCTGGGCGACGTTGAAATCGGCGAAGACAGCTCGGTCTGGCCACTGACCGTGGTGCGCGGCGACATGCACCGCATCCGGATTGGTGCGCGCACCAGCGTGCAGGACGGCAGCGTGCTGCATATCACCCACGCCGGCCCGTTCAACCCGGACGGCTTCGCGCTGATCATCGGCGACGAAGTGACCATCGGTCACAAGGTGATGCTGCATGGCTGCACGTTGGGTAACCGCATTCTGGTCGGCATGGGCAGCACGGTCATGGACGGTGCGATCGTGGAGGATGAAGTGATCATTGGCGCCGGCAGCCTGGTGCCGCCAGGCAAGCGCCTGGTCAGCGGCTACCTGTACATGGGCAGCCCGGTGAAACAGGCGCGGCTGCTCAATGACCAGGAGCGGGCGTTTTTCGCCTACAGCGCCAGCAACTATGTGAAGCTCAAGGACCAGCACCTGGCCCAAGGCTTCGATCAACCTGAATGAGCGCATTTGCGTGGAACCTTGTACATGCACCAGCAAAACATCCTGTTCGACCTCGACGGCACCCTGACCGACCCACGCCTGGGCATCACCCGCTCTATCCAGTATGCCTTGGCAAAGCTGGGCATCGATGAGCCAGACCTGGCCCGCCTCGAGCACTTCATCGGCCCACCTTTGTTGCAGGCGTTCATGCAGTTCTATGGTTTCGACGAAGCCAAGGCGTGGGAGGCGGTCAATTTCTACCGCGAGCGCTTCCGCGTGACCGGGCTGTACGAAAACCTGGTGTTCGCCGGCGTGCCGGAGCTGCTCCAAGCCCTGAACAGCCAGGGCCGCACGCTGTATATCGCCACTTCCAAACCGTGGGAGTTTGCCCGCGAAATTGCCCGGCACTTCGCCTTCGACCACCACTTCAAGGTGATCTACGGCAGCGAACTGGACGGCACGCGCACCAACAAGGTTGAGCTGATTCGCCATTTGCTGGACGAAGAAGGGCTGGACCCGGCGCAGACGCTGATGATCGGTGACCGAAAGCATGATCTGATCGGCGCGCGCAGCAATGGCTTGCAGGCCGTGGCGGTGGGCTATGGGTTTGGTAGCCGGGAGGAGTTGATGGCCGAAGCACCGGCTTTCCACTTCGCCACGCTGGCCGAGATGCATCAGGCATTTACCAAGGCCTGAGGGCCTTCAGGGCTGCTTTGCAGCCCATG
>NZ_AEWE02000058.1:0-21705 GCF_000190455.2 Pseudomonas sp. TJI-51 | reverse complement strand
ATAGAATCTCCCACAGGGATCGTATCAGGGCTGACCAAGGCTGAAGCCTCACTGGCCAACCCCCGCCATCGACCGCTCGACAAAACGAATACTGTCCCGCCCACCCCGCTTGGACTGATACAACGCCACATCACCCTGCTCGATCAGTGCCGCCAGACTCGCCGGCGGCTGGTCGAACAGGTTGGCGCCAATACTGAGCGTCACCGCCTCCGGCGTCGGCGCCGTCTTGCCCGCATACAGCTGGAACTGTTCCCGCAAGATCCCACCCAGGTCCAATACCCGCTCATTGCTGGTGCCACTGAGCAATATGACAAACTCGTCCCCGCCCAAACGCGCCGCCAGCGAGCGCTCCGGCAGCACCGTACGGATCATCTCGCTCAGGGCGACCAGCAACCGATCCCCGGCAATATGCCCATGCAGGTCATTGACCAGCTTGAAATTGTCGATATCGATCAGCAGCAATGCACCAGGCTGGGTTGGGCTGACGTCCTTGAAAAAAGGGGCTGCCCGCACTTCCAGGGCCCGCCGGTTGTACAGCGCGGTCAGCGGGTCGCGTGCCGCCAACCGGGCAATCCGCTCCTCGCGTCGGTAACGCACGGTGCCAGTCATCGACAAGGCAATCAGCATGATCGCCATCGCCCCCTCCACCAGCGAAACCTGAATGATCAGCCCGCCAAACGTGGCCAGGTCGATCAAGGTACCCGGTGCAATCGCAATGATTGCCTTGACCACGTAGAACACACCATGGAGCAACAGCACGTAGCGCAGCTGCACCGCGCCAACGCTCAACGACTTGCCATGCGGCCGCAACAGGAAGCTCGCCTTGAGGGTCAGCGCCGCTACCAGCAACGAGTTGACCATCAACATCACCTTCGACCACTGCGGCCCCACGGGCAACAGCAGCAGGGCGAACCAGACCAGCACGATGACCAGCCAGGCCCGTGACAAACGCTCCTGGGTAAAGCGCAGCACACCCCACAAGAAGAACCCATGGGCCACTACCAGCAAGCCATTGGCGAACCAAATGCCGATGAACAGCAAACCGATCCCGCGCAACAAGGCCAGCATGCAACCGACCGTGATGGTGGCGAAGCCTGCGCTCCAGAACAGTAGCGAGGACTCGCGAACACTGCGCCATTCAATTGCCAAATACAGGGCAGCCGCCGCTGCCAGGGCAACCGAAATGGTCAGCATCGTAGGTGGATCTAGCGCCATATACGCTTTGGCCTATCTGGTTAATAAGGAAAAGGGCGCGATTGTATGCGCTTGTGATGACTTTTCAGAGGGGCCCTGGTCGGGAGCCCGTAAATCATAGCTCAACCGCAGGAACGCCTGCGGCAGCACCGATATCATATTGATATCATCGCAGGCTGAATAGCTGACCTGACGATCAGTCAGCTTCCCTTCATGAAGCCCTCGGTCAGGCCCAGGCAGCCATTTCCTTGCGCCAGATCGTTGCGCTACCGCGCCGTGCTTCAGCCGGTGTCACAACACCCGCTTGATCAACGGTTCCAGGCGGCTGTAGCGCAAACGCCGCAGGAACCGGCGCACTTCCTTGGGGTGTTCGGCCTTCACCCCCAGGGCCTCCAGCGAATCGATCGGCGGCGCGAAATGGCGCAACCCGTCGAGCTCCGCTTCACGCGGCGCCAACCATTGCCCATGCGGGTCGTCGATCAGCAAGCCGTTCTCCAGGTCCAGGTTGAACCCCCGCGGGTTCAGGTTATTGCCGGTCAGCAGCGAATAACGCTGATCGACCCACACCCCCTTGGCATGGAACGTATGCCCCGGGTCGTTCCAGATGCGCACTTGTAGCTGCCCGCCGGCTATCGCCGCCTGGCGGCGCCGAACGAAGGCGCGCAAGGTGTCCTCGTACAGGTAAGGCAACGCGCCACTGGCGCTGAACGGTTCGCCAGGGGGGATATAGAAGTCGTTCGCTGTGCGGTCGCCGACAATCAACTCAACCCGCACCCCACGCGCCAACGCCTGGTCAAGCTCGCGCATCACGACACGTGGCGGGTTGAAATACGGCGTACTGATGATGATCTGCGCCTGCGCCGCCGCCAGTAATGCGCACACGGCCCGGTTCAACCGGTTGCCTCGGCCCACGCCCAGCAGCGGTATGACCCGCAGGCCCTGCCCTGGCTCAGGGGCCGGGGCCTGATAGGCCATGCGCCGCAACCGCGCGCGCAAGCGCCGGATGTCACCGCGCAGGCTACGGGTAGAAGGTGGCGCCGGCAGATCGAGACGCGGCGTGGCGGCCGGATGCAGCAGGCGCTGCACCAGGTCGGCCATGGCGTCCGCCAGTGCCGGTGACTGGAACAGGTGATAGCGGTCCAGGCGGTAGCGATCGAAACGGTGCAGGTACACGTTGTTCAGGCTGGCACCGGTATAGATCACACAGTCGTCGATGATGCTGCCCTTGAGGTGCAACACCCCAAACAGCTCGCGGGTCTGCACCGGCACCCCATGGATGGCGATCTCCAGCCCGTGCAACTGGCGCTGGGCCTGGTACCAGGCCGCATTGCCCGGCTGACGCCCGGCCCCCAGCAGCCCGCGGCGGGCGCGGAACCAGTCGACCACAACGGTGATTTGCAGGCCTGGGCGCGCGGCCTTGGCCTGGTACAAGGCGTCCAGTACTTCCTGGCCTGCCTCGTCTTCCTGCAGGTACAGGGCCACAATGACAATGCGCCGGGTGGCCATGCCGATACGCTCGAGCAGGCAGGCACGGTAGGCCTTGGCATCGGGCAGCACCTGAATCGACTCAGGTGCGATAGCGTAGCCTGGCAGGCTTGCCAGCAAGGTTTCGGGGTTCACTGACAATCACCTTCTCTATGCGATCACTGTCGGCCCTGCCAACGGGCATGGCCATTCCTGGCCGCTGCGCCCTGGGTGTAAGATCGACCCGGCAACGACCTATAACAACAAGCACCACGCGAGGCCCTGTTTTTCACTGCCCCTGATAAACCACGGCTCAGCTTGCACAGGTACAGCGCAATGGTCCCCCCCGTTTCTGCAAACCCGCCGCTTTCAAGTGTAAAGCGTTGTTCGGTCAAGACCTTCGGCTTTCTGATTTTGCCCAATTTCACCACGATCGGCCTGGCATCGGCCGTCGAAACCCTGCGCATGGCCAACCTGGCCGCACATCAAACCTTGTTTCGCAGTGTGTTGATTGCGGCGGATGAGGCACCGGTGGTGGCCAGCAACGGCATGCGCGTACTGCCCGACTACAGCATCGCCAACGCCCCTGCCCTGGACACGCTGCTGGTGGTAGGCGCCAACCCGATCGACCGTGGCCGCGGCAACCGCCCGCTGATCGAATGGCTGCGCCACCTGGCACGGCAACACCTGCCCCTGGGCGGTATCTGCACCGGCAGTTACCTGCTGGCCAGGGCCGAGCTGCTCACCGGCTACCGCTGTACCATCCACTGGGAAGACCTGCCAACCCTGCAAGCGCATTTTCCCGGCATTGTCATCTCCAGCCAGCTGTTCGAGCTGGACCGCGACCGTTATACCTGCTCGGGCGGGGTGGCGGCGATGGACATGATGCTGCAACTGGTAGCCCGCGAGCCCGGTGGCCAGGCTATCGCCGCCAAGGCCGCCGAACTGCTGCTGTGTGATCGCGTGCGTGGCGAGCGCGACCGCCAACGGGTGCCGTTGCGCACCCTGCTCGGCAGTGCCCAGCCCAAACTCAGCCAAGTGGTGGCGATCATGGAGGCCAACCTCGAGGAACCGCTGACCCTCGAAGAGCTGGCCAGCCTCAACGAGGTGACCGTGCGCCAGCTCGAAAGGCTGTTCCACAAATACCTGCAACGCACCCCCAGCCAGTACTACCTGGAACTGCGCCTGTCACACGCACGGGAGCTGCTGCTGCGCAGCGATGTGCAGGTGCGCGAAGTGGCGCTGGCGTGCGGGTTCAGTTCGCCAGCGCATTTCTCCAAGAGCTACAGCCGGTTCTTCGGCTTGTCACCACTGGGCGAGCGGCGGCAGGCCTCGTTGCACTGACCGGGGTCATGGGCTAGGTCAGGTTCGCACCCTTTGCGCGATGTGGGGGCCAGGTGATTCAATCTTCCAGCGCAGCGTGGGCTGTTTCCCGGCACATCAGCATGGCCACCAGCGCTACCAGTGCCGCTGCCAGCAAGTAACCCGCCGGCGCCAGTTTGCTGCCGGTCACCTGGATCAGCCAAGTGGCAATGAACGGTGCAGTGCCGCCAAAAAGCGCATTGGCCGCATTGAAGCTCAAAGCAAAACCGCTGAAGCGCACCCGCGTGGGAAACAGCTCTGCCAGCAAGCACGGCAAGGTCCCGTCGTTCATCGCCAGCATCGCACCGAACAGAATTTGTATCGCCAGGATCACCAGCAGCGGTTGCCCGTCCAGCAGTCTGAACAGCGGCACTGTCAAGCCAAGGAACAACAGCGATGCCACCACCAGCATGGTTTTGCGTCCAAACAGGTCAGACAGCCGCCCCATCAGGAAAACCAGGCCGATATAGGTGGCCAGCGACACCGTCGACGCAATGAATGAATCCCGCTCGCTCATGCCCATTTCAGTGGACAGATAGGTCGGCATGTAGCTGAGCAGCAAATAGAACGCCACCGCGTTCAGGCACGTAACCCCCATGCCGATAGCCAGGCTGCGGCGATGCTGGCCGAGCAGTTCGCGCAAGGGCGCCGGAGCCATGCCGGCCTTGTTTTCCAGGCGCTGCTCCATTTCCAGGAACTTGGGCGTGTCCTGCAAGCTGATGCGGATATAGCGCCCCACCAGGCCAAATGGCGCCGCCAGCAGGAACGGCAGGCGCCAGCCCCAGGTGTGCAAGGCTTCACTGCTGAGCCCTTCATGCAACAGCGCGACGAACGCTGCCCCAAACAACAGGCCCGCCGCGGTACTGGCCGGCACAATGCTGGTGTACAAGCCACGCCGGCCCGGCGGCGCGTACTCGGCCAGGAACGCTGCTGCACCGGCATACTCACCCGAAGCGGAAAACCCCTGCACCAGGCGAATCAACAACAGCAGCGCCGGCGCCCATAGACCGATCTGGGCGTAACCGGGTAGCAAGCCGATGCAGAAGGTGGACATCGACATGATCAGGATCGACCACGACAGCGCCGTGCGCCGGCCATACCGGTCGCCGAAATGGCCCCAGACGATGCCGCCCAATGGGCGTACCAGAAACGACAGGGCGAACACTGCAAAGGTTGCCAACAGGCTGGTGGCCTTGTCGGCCTGCGGGAAGAAGGTGGCGGCGATGATGGTGGCCAGGTAGCCATAGGCTGCGTAGTCGAACCATTCGACGAAGTTGCCCATGAAACTGGCCCGGGCAGCCCTGCGCAGGGCTTGGCGTTCGGCGCTGTGCGAAACGCCAGCGACGGCGGATGGGTCAAGGGTGGTGCTGGACATGACGGGTACCCCATGGTTGTTTTAATTGGAGGCAGGGTGTGGTGGTCATACGGGATATTGTTGTTGTGTGTAGTGGCTTTGGCGCTGGCGTGCCGGCGCCAAAGCCGGCATCAGTCTTATTTGCGAATGATGTTGTGCTCCGGCCCATACGGGAACCGGGTGATGTTTTCGGCACCGCTGTCGTTGACGATCAGGATGTCATGCTCGCGATAGCCACCGGCCCCAGGCCGGCCTTCGGGCAGCATGATCATCGGCTCGATCGACACCACCATCCCCGGCTCCAGCACTGTGTCGATGTCTTCACGCAGTTCAAGCCCGGCCTCGCGGCCGTAGTAATGGCTCAAGGTGCCGAATGAGTGGCCATAGCCGAAGGTGCGGTATTGCAGCAGGTCATGGCGCAGGAAAATGTCATTCAGTTCACGGGCAATGTCGCTGCAGCGCATGCCTGGGCGCACCAGTTTCAGCCCGGCTTCGTGCACCTCGACGTTGGCCTGCCATAACCGCAGGTGCGCCTCCGGGCAGTGGTCGAGGAACAGCGTACGCTCCAGTGCGGTGTAGTAGCCGGCGATCATCGGGAAGCAGTTGAGGCTCAGGATCTCCCCCTTGCCGACCCGGCGGCTGGTGACCGGGTTGTGTGCACCGTCGGTGTTGAGCCCGGACTGGAACCAGGTCCAGGTGTCCATCAGTTCGGCATCCGGGAAGCGTCGGGCAATTTCGCGCACCATCGCCTGGGTCGCGTGCAGCGCCACCTCGTACTCTGGCACCTGGTCACGCAGTGCCTCCACCACCGCAGCCCCGCCGATATCGGCTACCTGTGCACCGTGGCGGATCAGCGCCTGTTCCTCGGCCGACTTGATCATGCGCATGCGCATGCAGGGCGCGCCGATATCGACCAGTTCCGCTTTCGGATAGCAGGCCGCGAACTTGGCGTGGTTCTGAAGGTTGAGGTGGTCGTACTCCACCCCGATGCGCGAGGCCAGGGGCAACGCCTGCTGGATCGCGACGAAGTAGTTGTCACGTTGCCAGTCGGTGTAGACGATGTTGTCGGTACCGACCGTACGCCGCCACGGTTGCCCGCCATCGATATTGGCGCTGACCGAGACAACCTTGTCCTGGGTAACGACCAGCGCATAGGGGCGGCCGAACGAGCAATAGAGGAAGTCGCTGTAGTAGTTGACGTTGTGGTACGAGGTGAAAATGGCCGCTTCGATGTCGTGTTCCGCCATGTACGCCCGCAGCCGGGCGTGGCGGGCGGCATATTCCTGGGCAGAAAAGGTCGGCTGCACCTTGTTGCCGTTGCGGATTTTCAGGGTCTTGGGCATTTGCATGGTCGGGTTTCCTTGTCGTTGTGAGCACGCTGTTCAGGCCGGCCGCCTGAGAAGCATTGCAACAGAACCGACAAGGGCACTTTTGTATCTATCCGACCTGGAATTGGCGGGATCGCCAATGGCAAAGGGGGCTGCCCAGCAGCCCCCGCAGGTTCCTCACTTCAGGTCAAAACGGTCCAGTTCCATGACCTTCTCCCAGGCGGCAACGAAATCGCGCGCGAACTTAGCGCCGCCATCACTGCTGCCGTACACCTCGCTCAACGCCCGCAATTGCGCATGCGACCCAAACACCAGGTCGACGCGGCTCGCGCTCCATTTCACCTGCCCGCTCTTGCGGTCGCGGCCTTCGAACGCTTCGTTGTCTGCCGAAGTCGGCTTCCACTCCACGCCCATGTCCAGCAGGTTGCGGAAGAAATCGTTGCTCAGGGTGCCAACCTTGTCGGTGAACACGCCCTGTTGACTCCCCGCATGGTTGGCACCCAACACGCGCAGCCCGCCGATCAGTACGGTCATTTCCGGCGCGGTCAAGGTCAACAGCTGCGCCTTGTCCAGCAACAACTTCTCGGCTTTGACGCTGTAGCGGCCCTTGCTGAAATTTCGGAAACCATCCGCCAGCGGCTCCAGCACGGCGAACGATTCCACGTCGGTCTGTGCCTGCGTAGCATCGGCACGGCCCGGGTGAAACGCCACGCTCAGGTCATGACCGGCGTCCTTGGCGGCCTTCTCCACGGCAGCGGCACCGGCCAGCACGATCAAGTCGGCCAGGGAAATGTGCTTGCCGCTGGCAGCGAACTCGGCCTGGATGTGCTCAAGCGCGGCAACGACCTTGCCGGTGCCCTGGTTGGCCACCCAGTCTTTTTGCGGTGCCAGGCGCAAGCGACCACCGTTGGCACCGCCGCGCTTGTCAGAGCCCCGGAAGGTCGATGCTGCAGCCCAGGCCGTGGCCACCAGCTCGCCCACGCTCAGGCCCGTGGCCAGCACCTTGGCCTTGAGCGCGGAAATGTCCTGCTCGCCCGCCAGCGGGTGGTCGACTGGCGGGATCGGGTCTTGCCACAGCAGCTCTTCATTGGGCATTTCCGGGCCCAAGTAGCGCGCCAGCGGGCCCATGTCGCGGTGGATCAGCTTGTACCAGGCGCGGGCGAAAGCATCTGCCAGTTGCTCAGGGTTGTCCTTGAAGCGCTTGGCGATAGGCCCATAGACCGGGTCGAAGCGCAGCGCCAGGTCGGACGTGAGCATCGACGGCGCGTGGCGTTTGGCCGGGTCGTGGGCATCCGGTACGGTGCCCGCGCCTTTGCCTTCTTTCGGTGTCCACTGGTGGGCACCAGCGGGGCTTTTGGTCAGCTCCCACTCGAAGTCGAACAGGTTGTTCAGGTACTCGTTGCTCCACTTCGTCGGCGTCGAAGTCCAGGTCACTTCAAGGCCGCTGGTGATGGTGTCGCCGCCCTTGCCGGTACCCAACCTGTTGGCCCAGCCCAGGCCCTGCAGTTCCAGCCCAGCGGCTTCCGGCTCGGGGCCGACATTGTCGGCCGGGCCGGCACCGTGGGTCTTGCCGAAGGCATGGCCGCCGGCGATCAGCGCCACGGTTTCTTCATCGTTCATGGCCATGCGGCCAAAGGTTTCACGGATGTCCCTGCCCGAGGCGACCGGGTCGGGGTTGCCCTCCGGCCCTTCCGGGTTCACGTAGATCAGGCCCATCTGCACGGCCGCCAGCGGGTTCTCTAGGTTACGCTCGCCACCGAGGTCTCGGCTTTGTTCCTGCGGGTGCTTGGCGGGCTCTGCCACCAGGTCCCCTTGCCCTGGCGGCTGGGCTTTGACCTGCTCCTTGCCATAGCGGGTATCGCCACCCAGCCAGACCTTTTCCGAGCCCCAGTAGACATCTTCGTCCGGCTCCCACACATCGGCGCGGCCGCCAGAGAAGCCGAAGGTCTTGAAGCCCATCGACTCCAGCGCCACATTGCCCGTGAGCACGATCAGGTCGGCCCAGGAAATCTTGTTGCCATACTTTTGCTTGATCGGCCACAGCAGGCGCCGGGCCTTGTCCAGGCTGACGTTGTCTGGCCAGCTGTTGAGCGGTGCGAATCGTTGCTGGCCAGAGCCTGCGCCACCGCGACCATCGGCAATGCGGTAGGTGCCGGCGCTGTGCCAGGCCATGCGGATGAACAGCGGGCCGTAGTGGCCGAAATCGGCCGGCCACCAGTCCTGCGAATCGGTCATCAACGCGGTCAGGTCTTGCTTCAGGGCCTGGAAATCCAAGCTTTTGAAGGCCTTGGCATAGTCGAAGTCCGGGTCCATCGGGTCAGACTTGGACGAGTGCTGGTGCAGGATTCTGAGGTTGAGCTGGTCAGGCCACCAGTCACGGTTGGTGGTGCCGCCACCTGCGGTTTGATGGAACGGGCATTTCGATTCATTCGACATCTGCGGGTACCTTTAGGTCGATTATCCAGATTTCCGGTCTGTGCCAGATGTTCGCTCAGCCGAGCAGGCGCGCGTGCCATGCCTGATCAGGGGTAAACGGGGGCTCGCGAAGCTGTCACAACGGGTGGGTGCGGTCTTGCACAGGCGTGCTGCCCCCACCGGTGCGCGGAATTCGCGGGGCCAGGAGAAAGACTAGCCGAGCCTGAGCGCAGGTCTAATAGAGCGGCTGTTTGGCCGCGATAGGTTGGCTCTTTCAGCGCCGCAGCTTCAGACCAGGCCGCCGGCACATCCATACAAGGCACGACGCGGCGGCCCATGCTTCAATACAGCGCAAAACCCTTAGCTCCGGAACCCAAGCCTCATGAACCGCAACGACCTGCGCCGCGTCGACATGAACCTGCTGGTGCTGTTCGAAGCCTTGATGATCGAACGCAACCTCACCCGCGTCGGTGAAAAGCTGTTCATCACCCAGTCCACCGTCAGCGCCGCCCTCGCCCGCCTGCGCGAACTGTTCGACGACCCCCTGCTGATCCGCAGCGGGCGCGCCATGGAGCCCACGCCACGGGCGATGCAGATCTTCGCGGAGCTGGGCCCGGCCATGGATGTGATTTCCGCGGCCATCAGCCGCGCCCGCGAGTTCGACCCGGCCAGCAGTTGCAACGTCTTCCGCCTGGGGCTGTCGGACGATGCCGAGTTCGGCCTGTTTCCGGCCTTGCTGCAGGCCCTGCGTGAAGAAGCGCCGGACATCAGCGTGGTGGTCCGGCGGGCCAACTTTCTGTTGATGCCGGGCTTGCTGGCCAGCGGCGAGATCTCGGTGGGGGTAAGTTACACCACCGACCTGCCGGCAACCGCCAAGCGCCGCAAGCTGCGCGATATCGGCGTGCGGGTGCTGCGCGCCGACGATCGTCCGGGGCCGCTGACACTCGACGAATACTGTGCCCGGCCGCATGTGATGGTGTCGTTCTCCGGTGACATGAGCGGCAACATCGACCTCGACCTGGCGCGGATCGGTCGATCCCGCAAAGTGGTGCTGGCCGTGCCGCAGTTCGGCAGCCTGCGCGCCCTGCTGCGCAACACCGAACTGATCGCCACGGTACCTGACTACGCTGCCTGTGCACTGGTCGAGGACAGTTGTCTACGCGCCGACCCTGCACCGTTCGAGATCACCGAGGCCGAGCTGTCGATGGTCTGGAGTGGCGCCCAGGACAACGACCCGGCCGAGCGCTGGCTACGCGAGCGCATCATGCAGTTCATGGCCAGCCAGCCTTGACGATGGTCAGGCTTACTTGCCCCGCTGCATCCACGCCGCCCCCAGGCCGCTGAGGCAGATCACCGCGATACCCACCAGGCTCAAGGTATCCGGTACCTGGCTGTACACCACCAAGCCAAGCAAGCCAGCGAACACGATCTGGCAATAGCTGAACGGTGCCAGCAACGCGGGTGCCGCATGGCGGAATGCCTGGGTCAGCAACAGGTGCGCGGTCATGCCGAAACCGCCCAGCGCCAACATCAGCAAGGCATGGTCCCAGCGCGGCACTTCCCAGAAGAACGGCACCAGCGCACTCATCGCCAGCGTATTGCACAGCCCCGCATAGAAGTTGCTGGTGGTGGGGCTGTCATGCGCGGCCAGAATACGCGTCAGCAACTGATAGAAGCAGAAGCCCAACGCCGAGCCGAACGGGTACAGAATCGCCGGGGTAAACATGGCCCCACCCGGGTGCACCACCACCAGCACGCCGATGAAACCCAGCACCACCGCCACCCACTGCGCCACGGTAACCCGCTCTTTGAGCAATGGCGCCGACAGTGCGGTGACCAGCACCGGGGCCAGGAAGTTGACCGCCGTTGCCTCGGCCAGCGGCAGGTACTGCAAGCCCGTGGTGAACAGCAGGCTGGTGCTCAGCAGGCTCAAGGCACGCAGGGTTTGCAACAGCGGGCGGCGGGTACGCAGCACGTTCAGGCCGGCCTTGGGCAGGAAAATGCCGGCCATCAGCAGGGTATGCACCACATAGCGCGCCCATACCACCATCACGATCGGGTACAGGCCGCCGAGGAATTTGGACAAGGCATCGTGGCTGGCGAACAGGAACGTCGCAACCACCACCAGGGCGATGCCACGCAAGGGTTTGTTGACGCCGGACAACGGTGTACTGGAACTCATGGCTCTCTCGATGACGACGCCGCCATAGGCCGCGCCAGGGGGATGAGCGCGCAGGCGGAGCCTGGCGGATGCAACAGCTGGGATTCTAGAAGAGATGCCGCAACATAAGGAAGTTCATTTGCCCCAGGCCGGGGCCGAACGCATTTTCCGTTCGCTGATCGACCACTTTGCGCGCCGCGCGCATGGCCCGTGCCGCAGTGATCATCGACCATGGAGCCTCACCCGGCAAACTGTACAAGGAATTGACATGCAAGGGCTCACAACCCGTAACGGCCTGAAACTGCCTGCCCTGGGCCTGGGCACCTGGCCAATGACCGGCAGCGCGTGCACCCAGGCCGTGCGCCAGGCACTGGAGTTAGGGTACCGGCACATCGACACGGCCACCGCCTACGAGAACGAAGCCGCCGTCGGCCAGGCCCTGCGCGACAGCGACGTCCCGCGCGAGCAGGTCCACCTGACCACCAAAGTCTGGTGGGACCGGCTGCAACCCAAGGCCATGCGCGCGTCGCTGGAAGCCAGCCTGCGGGCACTGGGTACCGAGCAGGTGGACCTGTTCCATATTCACTGGCCCGGCCAGCATGAAGACCTGGCCCGCAGTATCGAGACCTTGGTGGCCCTGCGTGAAGAAGGCAAGGCACGCCACATTGGTGTGGCCAACTTCCCCTTGGGCTTGCTACGCGAGGTCGTGGAACAGCACGGGGCGCCGTTGTCGGCGATCCAGGTGGAGTACCACGTGCTGCTCGGCCAGCAGCCGCTGCTCGATTACGCCCGTAGCCATGATCTGCTGCTCACCGCCTATACCCCGCTGGCCCGCGGCCAGGCGGCGGCGCACCCGGTGATCCAGGCGATTGCCGGCAAGCACGGCGTACTGCCCAGCCAGGTGGCGCTCAAATGGTTACTGGACCAGGACGGTGTGGCGGCGATCCCCAAGGCCAGCAGCCGCGAAAACCAGTTGGCCAACCTGGCGGCGCTGAACGTGCAACTGGATGACGAGGACCGCGCTGCGATTGCCGAACTACCGAAAGACCAGCGAGTGGTCAGCCCGCCCTTTGCCCCGGACTGGAATAGCTGACCGGGGGCCGCGCCGGTGGCGCTCAGTGCCGGGCGCCACTCACCAGGTAATTGAGCAATGCGGGCTCGTCTGCCAGGTCAATGGCCCGCACTGGGCGGTGCCGTCAATCCTGCTCGGCAAACGCCTGCCCGGCATCCCAGCCACCGCCTAGCGCGGCCACCAGTTGCACACTGGCCACCAGGCGCCCTTGCAGCAGGTTCAGCACACTGCGCTCGTTACTCAGCGCCGTGGCCTGCACGTTGACAACGTCCAGGTAACCGATCAAGCCTGCGCGGTACTGGTTTTCGGTCAGGCGCAGCGACTCACGGGCGGCATCCAGCGCCTCCTGGCGCACCACCGCTTCATCACCGTAGACCTTCAACTGCACCAGCAGGTTTTCCACTTCCTTGAAGCTGTCCAGCACGGTCTGCCGGTACTGCGCCACGGTCTGGTCATAAACTGCCACGGTGCGGTCAACCTCGGCGCTGCGCTTGCCGGCGTCGAACAGGGTCAGCGCCAGTTGCGGCCCCACCGACCAGTAGCGGTTGGGCAATTCGATCCAGTTGTTGAAACTGCTGCTGGAATACCCCCCATTCATGCTCAGGCTGAGGTCCGGGAAGTACGCCGCCCGCGCCACGCCGATATTGGCGTTGGCAGCCATTACATTGCGCTCGGCCGCAGCAATGTCTGGCCGACGCTCGAGCAATTGCGAAGGCAGTGACACCGGAATGCGCGGCAGCGCGGGGATAGCCTTGCTGTCGGCCAGGTTGAAGTCGGCCGGAGGCTTGCCCAGCAACACCGCAATGGCGTTCTCGAACTGCGCACGCTGCCAGATCAGGTCGATCAGGTCAGCCTGGGTGCTTTTCAGCTGGGTGCGTGCCTGGGCAACCGCATCGGGGCCGGCAACGCCGGCGCGGTACTGGTTTTCATTCATCCGCAACGAACGCTGGTAAGCGGCCACGGTCGCCTCGAGCAAGCGCTTCTGCTCGTCGAGCACCCGCAGTTGCAGGTAGTTCTGCACCAGTTCCGACTGCTGGCTCAAGCGGATCGAGGCGAGGTCGGCGAGGCTGGCTTGGGCACTGGCCTGGTTGGCACTCAGGGTTTCCCGCAACTTGCCCCACAGGTCGATTTCCCAGCTCACGCCCAACTGCGCATTGTAGGTGTCGCGTATGCCGCTGCTGTTGTTGGACAGGCTGGAGCTGGAGCTGCCAGTACCCTGCGCCGAGCGGTTCTTGCTGGCGCTCAGGTCAAGGCTGGGGAACAGCGACGCACGGCTGCTGCGCACCAGCGCCTGGGCCTGGTGGTACTGGGCTTCGGACTGCGCCACGGTCTGGTTGCTGCGGTTCAATTCCTCGACCAGCGCATTGAGCCCGGCGTCGCCATAGATTTCCCACCAGGCGCCACGGGCGATGGCATCGGACGGTGTGGCCTGGGTCCAGCCCTCGGCGTGTTTGAACTGCGCCGCCGTGCTGTCCAGCGCCGGGCGCTGGTAGTCCGGGCTCAGGGTGCAGGCACTGAGCATGGCCACGCACAACCCGGCGCTGAGCAGGCGCGAGCCACGCCCGCGGGTCAACGCCTGCAGGCCACGATGCAGTGGGGAGTGGGCAAATGTCATAGCGGGGTTTCCATGGCGGCGTCGGTGCGCACACCGCGCCAACGGTTGAAGCGGTGGCGCAGGCGGTCGAGGTACAGATAGACCACCGGCGTCGTGTAAAGGGTCAGGATCTGGCTGAACACCAGGCCACCGATGATGGTCAGGCCCAGCGGCTGGCGCATTTCGGCGCCTTCGGCCTGGCTCAGCAGCAGCGGCAAGGCACCGAGGATGGCCGCCAAGGTGGTCATCAGGATGGGCCGCAGGCGCAGCAGGCACGCGCGGCGAATCGACTCCTCCGGAGACAGCCCCTGATGACGCTCAAGCTGCAGGGCCAGGTCGATCATCAGGATGGCGTTCTTCTTCACCACGCCAATCAGCAGGAACAACCCCAGCAGCGAAATCAGGCTGAACTCGCCACCGGTCAGGTACAGCGCCAGCAAGGCACCGACGCCGGCCGACGGCAACGTGGAGAGAATGGTCAGCGGGTGAATGTAGCTTTCATACAGAATACCCAGCACCAAGTACACCAGCAGCAATGCACCCAGGATCATGAACGGCTGGCCCTGCTGGGTCTTGGCAAAGGCATCGGCGCTGCCGCCGAGCTTGGCGATCACCCCCTCCGGCAGGCCCAGGGTCGCCACTGCCCGCTCTACCGCGGCCAGGGCCTGGTCGGGGCTATAGCCTTCGGCAATGTCGAAGGCGATGTCTTCGGCAGCGAACTGGCCTTCGTGGCTGACCCTGTCGTTGGCCAGGGTATTTTCGTAGTGGGCGATGGTCGACAACGGCACCCGGGCACCGTCCGCGGTGATCACCTGCACTTGTTCGAGGGTGCTGGGGTCCCAGGCGTATTTCGGGTTGATTTCCAGCACCACCTGGTACTGGTTGAGGCTGTCGTAGATGGTGGAAATCTGGCGCTGGCTGTAGGCGTTGTTCAGCACCGTGGTGACCATGTCCATGTCGATCCCCAGCCGCTTGGCCTGGTCGCGGTCCACCACCAGCGTCACCTGCTGGGTGCCACCCCCATCGCGGGCGTCGATGGCAGTCAGCTGCGGCAGCGCGCGCAGCGCCGCGACCACCTTCGGGAACCACTCGCGCAACGCCGCCAGGTCGCCGCTTTGCAGGGTGTACAGGTACTGCGACGAGGTCTGGTCACGCCCGCCACCCCCCAATTGCAGGTCCTGGTCGGCCATCAGGAACAGCCGCCCACCCGGCACCTTGGGCATCTCTTTGCGCAGGCGCTCGATCACTTTTTGCGCGTCCAGCTTGCGCTCGCTGATCGGCTTCAGGCGCACCAGTATCATGGCGTTGTTGGTACCGCTGTTGCCGCCGATGAAGCCGGCAACGCTCTGCACCGCAGGGTCGGCGAGCAAGGCGCGACGGTAGGTTTCCATCTTCGGCTGCATCACGCTGAACGACAGGCCATCGTCACCGCGGATAAAGCCCATCAGTTGGCCGGTGTCCTGCTGGGGCATCAGCGTCTTGGGCACCACCACGTACAACGCGATATTCAGGCCAATGGTTGCCAGCAGGCTGAACAGGGTCAGGCGCTTGTGGCGCAGGGCCCAACCCAGGCTGCGGTCATAGGCGTCGACCATGCGCAGGTGGAGCTTGTCGCTCCAGCGTTGCAGGCGCGTCTGCTCGGCGTTGTGCGGCCTGAGCCAGCGCGCGCAGAGCATCGGCGTAAGGGTCAACGACACCACCAGCGACACGATGATGGCCGCCGCCAAAGTGATGGAAAATTCCTGGAACAGGTTGCGCACGATGCCGCCCATGAACAGGATGGAAACGAACACCGCCACCAGCGAGACGTTCATCGACAGCAAGGTGAAGCCGACTTCCTTGGCACCCAGGAAGGCCGCCTTCATGGGTGGCTGGCCGTCTTCGATGTGCCGGGAAATGTTCTCCAGCACCACGATGGCATCGTCCACCACCAGGCCGGTGGCAAGGATCAGCGCCATCAATGACAGGTTGTTGAGCGAAAAACCACACAGGTACATGACAGCGAAAGTACCCACCAGCGATACCGGCACCGCCAGGCTGGGGATCAACGAGGCGCGCAGGCTGCCGAGGAACAGGTAGACCACCAGGATCACCAGCACCACCGCGATCAGCAGGGTGTGCTCGGCCTCCTTGAGGCTGGCATTGATGACCGGCGACCGGTCCATGGCCACGTTCAGTTGCACGCTGGCGGGCAGCAGCGACTGCAGGGCCGGCAGCTGCGCCTTGATCTGCCCGACCGTCTCGATGATGTTGGCGCCAGCCTGGCGGTTGACCACCAGCAGCACTGCCGACTGGTCATTGAAGAAGCCACTGTTGTAGCGGTTTTCGACCCCGTCGGTAATCGCAGCCACGTCGGACAGACGCAGAATGGTCCCGTTCTGCTGGCGAATGACGATGGGCTCGTAGTCCTTGGCCTTCTCCAACTGGTCATTGGCGCGCACCTGCCAGTTGCGCTCGGCGTCTTCGACAAAGCCCATGGGCCGGCGCTGGTTGGCGTTGGCCACCGCGGTGCGCACTTCATCCAGTGACAGGCCGTACTGGTTGAGCAATTGCGGTTCGACGGCAATGCGCACCGCCGGCAACGAACTACCGCCGATCTGCACCTCCCCTACCCCGGACACCTGGGCCAGGCTCTGCGCCAGAATGGTGTCGGCCAGGTCGTACAGCTGCCCCTTCTGCAACACGTCCGAGGTCAGCGAAAGCACCATGACCGGCGCCTGCGATGGGTTGATCTTCTTGTAGGTAGGCATGCTGCGCATGCCGCTGGGCAGCAGGTTGCGGGTGGCATTGATGGCCGCCTGCACTTCACGCGCCGCACCGTCGATATCACGGCCTATCTCGAAACCGATGATCACCCGCGTCGAGCCCTGGTTGGAGCTGCTGGTCAGGGTGGTCACGCCAGCGATGCTGCCCAGCTTGCGCTCCAGTGGCGTGGCCACGGTAGAGGCCATGACCTCGGGGCTGGCACCGGCCAGGTTGGCCGACACCACGATCACCGGGAAATCCATTTCCGGCAGTGGCGCAACCGGCAGCAGCTTGAAGCTGACCCCACCCAGCAGCATGATCGCCAGGCTCAGCAGCATCGTCGCCACCGGGCGACGAATGAACGGCCCCGACAGATTCATGCTTCGGCCTGCTTCGCGCTATCGGCCGGGCGCCAGCGGCGCGCCAGGCGGTCGAAGTACAGGTAGATGACCGGCGTGGTGAACAACGTCAGCACCTGGCTGACCAGCAAGCCACCGACCATCACCAGGCCCAGCGGCTGTCGCAGCTCGGCGCCGGAGCCTGTGGCCAGCATCAGTGGCACGGCCCCGAACAGCGCCGCCAGGGTGGTCATCAGGATTGGCCGGAAGCGCAACAGCGCCGCCTGGTAGATAGCGTCCCGGGGGCTCATGCCTTGATGGCGTTCGGCTTCGAGGGCGAAATCGATCATCATGATCGCGTTCTTCTTGACGATGCCGATCAGCAGGATGATGCCGATGATCGCGATCATGCCCAGGTCGTTGCCGCTGATGAGCAAGGCCAGCAAGGCGCCGACGGCCGCCGACGGCAGCGTCGAGAGGATGGTCACCGGGTGGATGTAGCTCTCGTACAGCACGCCCAGCACGATGTACATGGTGACCACCGCTGCCAGAATCAGCAGCAAGGTGCTCGAAAGCGAGGCCTGGAAGGCCTCCGCCGCCCCCTGGAAGCGGGTTTGCACCCCCAGCGGCATGCCGATGTCCTGCTGTACCTGCTCGATCACCTGCACCGCTTCACCCAGTGACGCGCCATGGGCCAGGTTGAAAGACAGGGTCACGGCCGGGAACTGGCCAATGTGCGAGATCGCCAACTGGGCCTGGCGCTGCTCGATGCGCGCCAATGCCGACAGGCGTACCTGGCCGCCATCGGCAGCCTTGACGTGGACCGACTCCAGCGCCTGCGGGCCGATGACCGCGGCATCTTTGGCCTGCAGCACCACACGGTACTGGCTGGCCTGGGTGTAGATGGTCGAGATCTGCCGCTGGCCAAACGCGTCGTACAAGGCGTTGGTGACCTGCGACACGGTGATGCCCAAACGGCTGGCCATGTCGCGGTCGATGACCAGGTACACCTGCAGGCCTTTATCCTGCAGGTCACTGGCCACATCGGCCAGCTCGGGGCGCTGCTGCAGCGCCTGCACCAGTGTGCCGCTCCATTGCGCCAACAGGTCGGCATCGGGCGACGACAGGCTGAACTGGTATTGGGTGCGGCTAACGCGGTCTTCGATGCTCAGGTCCTGCACCGGTTGCATGAACAGGCGAATGCCCACCAGGCGGTCGACTTGCGGCTGCAGCCGGCTGATCACTTCGCTGGCCGTGACGTCGCGTTCGCCGTGGGGCTTGAGGTTGATCAGCAAGCGCCCGCTGTTGAGCGTGGCGTTGTCACCATCGACACCAATATAGGACGACAGGCTTTGTACGGCCGGGTCCTGCAGGATCACCTTGCTCAAGGCCTGCTGGCGCTCGCTCATGGCGGCGAACGAAGTGGACTGCGGCGCTTCGGAGATGCCCTGGATGACCCCGGTGTCCTGCACCGGGAAGAAGCCCTTGGGCACCACCATGTAGAGGAACACCGTCAACCCCAGGCTTGCCACCGCCACCAGCAACGTCAGCGGCTGGTGCCTGAGCACCCATTGCAGGGCGCTGCCGTAGTGTTTGATCAGCCAGTCGATCCAGGCGCCACTGGCACGGTAGAACCGGCCCTGCTCTTCTTCCTTGGGTTCACGTTTGAGCAGGCGCGCGCACATCATTGGCGTCAGGGTCAGCGACACCACCAGGGAAATCAGGATGGCCACCGCCAGGGTGATGGCGAACTCGCGGAACAGGCGGCCGACCAC
The DNA here is from genome assembly GCF_000190455.2 of Pseudomonas sp. TJI-51. Taxonomy (NCBI): domain Bacteria; kingdom Pseudomonadati; phylum Pseudomonadota; class Gammaproteobacteria; order Pseudomonadales; family Pseudomonadaceae; genus Pseudomonas; species Pseudomonas sp. TJI-51. The sequence continues at coordinate 2,903 of NZ_AEWE02000058.1, read as the reverse complement.
GTCGGCCATGAACAGCAGCGGGATCAGTACCGCAATCAGCGAGAACGTCAGCGATATCAGGGTGAAGCCAATTTGCCGGGCGCCCTTGAGCGCGGCCTGCATGGGCGTTTCGCCCTCTTCGATATGGCGGGAAATGTTCTCCAGCATGACGATGGCGTCGTCGACCACGAAGCCGGTGGCGATGGTCAGCGCCATCAGCGTGAGGTTGTTGACCGAGAAGCCGGCCAGGTACATCACGCCGAAGGTGCCGATCAGCGACAGCGGTACCGCGATGGACGGAATGAGGGTGGCGCTGGCCCGGCGCAGGAAGACGAACGTGACCATGACCACCAGCACGATGGCGATCAGCAGTTCGTGCTGGACATCCTTGACCGCGGCACGGATGGTCTGGGTACGATCGGTGAGCACCGACACATCCAGGCCCGCAGGCAGGTTGTCGGTGATCGACGGCAGCAGCGCCTTGATGCGGTCTACCACTTCGATCACGTTGGCACCCGGCTGGCGCTGGATGTTCAGCAGTACCGCATGGTTTTCGTTGGCCCAGGCTGCCAGGCGCTCGTTCTCGGCACCGTCGACGATTTCGGCCACGTCCTTCAGGCGCAGCGGCGCACCGTTGTTATAGGCCAGGATCAGGTTGGCGTATTCCTCGGGGGAGCGCAGCTGGTCGTTGGCGTCGAGCATCGACACGCGGGTGGGCCCGTCGAAGTTGCCCTTGGGCTGGTTGACGTTGGACGCGCCGATCAGCGTGCGGACATCTTCAAGGTTCAGGCCATTGGCCGCCAAGGCATCGACATTGACCTTGATCCGCACCGCCTGGCGCTGGCCCCCGGCGATGCTCACCATGCCCACGCCGCTGATCTGCGCAAGCTTCTGCGCCACCCGGGTATCGACCAGGTCGTTGAGCTTGGGCAGCGGCATGGTCTTGCTGGAAATGGCCAAGGTCAGTACCGGCGTGTCGGCCGGGTTGACCTTGTTGTACACCGGCGGCGCCGGCAGGTCGCTGGGCAGCAGGTTGCTGGCGGCGTTGATCGCGGCCTGTACCTGCTGCTCGGCAACGTCCATGTTCATGTCCAGGTTGAAACGCAGGGTGAGCACCGATGCGCCGCCGGAGCTGGTCGAGGCCATTTGCTCAAGCCCGGGCATCTGGCCGAACTGGCGCTCCAGCGGCGCGGTCACCGCGCTGGTCATGACCTCCGGGCTGGCGCCGGGGTACAGGGTCATGACGCGGATGGTCGGGTAGTCCACCTGCGGCAAGGCAGAAACCGGCAGCAGCTTGTAGGCGATCAGGCCGGCCAGCACGATGGCCAGCATGCTCAGCGTGGTGGCGACCGGCCGCAGGATGAACAGGCGCGAGAGGTTCATGCGCCCGCCTTGCCTGCTGCGGCACCAGGCTGCGCTTGCCCTGGCTGGCCCTCACCGGCATCTGCCGACCCTTTGGCATCCTGGCCCTGCAGTTTCTGGCCTGGGGTCGTCGGCACCTGCGAGCTGTTTTCGACCACCTCGACCTTGGTGCCCTCGCGCAGGCGGTCGGTACCTTCCAGTACCAGGCGGTCGCCGGCCTTCAGGCCATCGAGGATGACGCTGTGCTCGCCATCACTGGCACCGACCTTGAGCTTGCGTACATTGACCGTGCTCTGGTCGTTGACGACGTAGGCGAACGTGCCGTCGTTACCGAACTGAATGGCTGCCGCCGGGGCCATGACCACCTGCTTGAGGGTGTCGGCCAGCAGACGCACGTTGACGAACTGGTTGGGGAACAGGGCCAGGTCCTTGTTCTCGAAGCGGCCCTTGAATTTCAGGGTGCCGGTGGTGGTGTCGATCTGGTTGTCGATACTGGCCAGTACCCCCTTGGACTGCAGCTTGCTGTCACTGCGGTCCCAGGCCTCGACCGGCAGGCTGGCGCCGCTGCGGTAACGCTGCAGCACGGTGTCCAGTTCGGTTTCCGGCAAGGTGAAGGCAACGCTGATGGGCTCGGTCTGGGTGATGACCACCAGGGCATTGGTGTCGTTGGCCGCTACCAGGTTCCCCAGATCGAGCTGGCGCAGGCCCACCCGGCCGTTGATCGGGGCGCGGATCTGGGTGAACTCCAGGTTTAGCCGGGCATCGTTGACTTGCGCCTGGTTGGTCTTGACCAGGCCCTGAAACTGCGCCACCTGGGCCTCGGCCGTGTCGAGGGTCTGCTTGGCGATACTGTCTTCGGCGTACAAGCCTTTGTAGCGGGCCAGGTCGACCTGGGCGTTCTTCAACTGCGCCTGGTTCTGTGCCAGCGTGCCTTCGGCCTGCTGCAGCGCGATCCGGTAGGTGCGCGGGTCGATTTCGGCGAGCAGGTCGCCGGCCTTGACCTGCTGGCCTTCCTTGAAGTGGATTTTGACCAGCTCGCCTGCCACGCGGCTGCGCACGTTGACGGTGTTGGTCGCAGTCACTGTACCCAGCGCCTTGTAATACAGCGGGAAGTCACCCACGGTGACGGGTTCGACGCGCACAGGCACCGGATCGGTTGAACCACCGAAGCCCGGGCGGCCGCCCATGCCCATGCCTTTGCCACCACGCCCGCCGCTGGCGTCCTTCCCAGGCGTTGCTGCAGGCCACAGCCACCAGGCCAGCGCAGCCACCAGCAGCAGGATCAGCAGGCCGAGCAGCCAGCGACGAGGGGAACGGGAATTGGACGCTTGCATGGGTTGAACGAACCTTGTTCGGAATGACGGCTTGGGGAGGGTGAACGATAAGCACTGGCATCGTTTTAGCAAAGGGCCTTTACCAGAGGTTTACCTTTGGCTGACGTTGCCAAGATGCGGAATTTTAAATGAAAACGGCCCGGAACGTGTTCCAGGCCGTTACAGGGTGTTGCTTGGAGCGCGCTGAGGGCTGCGGGGCTCCACAGAACGAGCGCCGCCCGCGCGGCG
>NZ_AEWE02000057.1:0-36907 GCF_000190455.2 Pseudomonas sp. TJI-51 | reverse complement strand
CGGCCACCAACCGCGGCGGGTCGCCGGCGCGGCGGGGGGCGTCCAGTGTGTCGATCTGCCGCCCGGTTACCCCACGCGCGGTATCAATCACCTGCTGCACCGAAAAGCCCAGGCCATTGCCCAGGTTGAACGCAGTACGCTCCCCACCCGCCAGCAGGTAGTCCACCGCCAACGCATGCGCCGTGGCCAGGTCCGACACATGCACATAATCGCGAATACAGGTGCCGTCCGGGGTGTCGTAGTCGCGGCCAAATACCGTGACGGCTTCGCGCCGCCCCGATGCCGCCTGCAGGATCAAAGGGATCAGGTGGGTTTCCGGCTCATGCCGCTCACCCAACAGGCCCTCCGGGTCGGCCCCGGCAGCGTTGAAGTAACGCAGGCAAACCGACTTCAAACCATAGGCACGGTCGAAGTCCTCGAGAATCTGCTCGACCATCCATTTGCTCAAGCCATAGGGGTTGATTGGCTGTTTGCCATGCGCTTCGTCAATAGGCACATACAGCGGGTTGCCATACACCGCAGCGCTCGACGAAAACACCAGGTACTTGATGCCGGCGTTGACCATGGCCTGCAGCAGCGCAAGGGTGGCAGCCACATTGTTCTGGTAATACTTGCCGGGTGCGCTGACCGATTCACCCACTTGAATGAACGAGGCAAAGTGAAACACCGCGTCGAAATGCACAACACCGAACAACACATCCAGTGCGGCTTCGTCGGCAATGTCGAGCTTGGCCCATTGAACCCCGGGGCCAGGTGAAACCAGGTCCGCCACCACCACCTCATGGCCGGCGCCCTGCAGGTGCTTGACCATGTGTGAGCCAATGTAGCCGGCGCCACCGACAACCAGGCATTTCATGCGCACCCCCTGTGACCTGCTGTTTTAGCGACGCAGTGAATCGAGCGTAGATGGCCATGTGCCCTATTTCAAGAACAGCCAGTTGGACATGTAGCTGCCGTCGAAGGACAGGGTGTAGTGCCCGTTGTCGTAGGCCACAGGCAGCGCCTTCAACTGCGCCTGCGCATCGCGGGCGTACAGCTTCAGGCCGGCAGGCGCCTGGATGGTCAGGCGGCCTTCCAGCGGCTCGACATTGAACGGTGTCTTGTCATCGGGCTTGGGCATGGCCCGGGTGCCCAGCGACACCAGCAGGTCCCGCGACTGCCCCAGCGGTTTGTCGTCCAGGCTCTGCACCACGACACTGGCATAGGGCGTAGTCGCCTGCACCTGCACAGCGCCCAGGCTGATCGACCGCCCCCCCAGCCAGCCGGTGGCAGCCTGGGTGAGCGGCGTGTCGATGGTGTAAAGGCCTTGTTGCCAGTTACGCCTGAGCTCGCCCGTGTCGGTGGTCGATTCGCTGGCATCCGCCGGCAGCAGCGATTCATCGGGGTCTTGCAGCACGTGCGCGCCGCTTGGGATGGCAGCAGGTTTCAACCAGGGCAGTTGCGGCGTTTGCGGCAGGGCGATCTGCAAGCGGCCCTTTTCCATGGCAGTACGCAGCAGTGGTGAATTGCGCGGGGTGATTTCCTGGTTGTACAGGGTGGCTGCCGTCGGGGCGAACACATAGTCGGTAGTGGCCGGCTTCACATCGCCGCGGCGGTAGAGCAGGGCGGCAGCGGGCAGGGTGGCGAGCATGCCAGGGTCGTTGTAGGCGTGCCAGTTGTCTGCCGTGCGCCAACCCGGGTTGAACGCCTGTTGGCTGTAGGCATATTGCAGCAGGGCGTCCCAGCCTTGGTGGCTGGCGGTAGCGGCCATGTACAGTGGCAGCGAGTGACGGTCTGGCAGCGGGAACGGCTCGGCGTTCCACTCGGTGACGGTCAGTGGCTTGCCGACCACCTGGGCGGCGCCGATCCAGTCGATCATGCCGTCGCTGGTCAGCGGGTTTTTCTCCAGTTGACCCATGTCCCCGTAGCTATGGGCGTCGATCACATCGCCAACACTCAGTGCCGGCAGCGCACTCAGGCCGTTGCCGCCCCAGGTGCTGGTGGTGGCGATCGGCACTTTCACGCCCACGCTGCGCAGGTGGGCGATCATGTCGGTATTGAAGCGCTGCTCCAGGTCGTTGAGGAACAGCTTCGATGGCCCATGCTCCCAGGCGCGCCAAGTCAGGTCGGCGGGCAGGTCGTACTGTTTGGCGAAGGCCTTGGCGGCAGCCATGTAGCGTTCGCTGTGGCGCGGCACATCCTTGTTCGGCATCAGGGCATTGCCGTAGTGCTGAGTCAGGTCGTTCTCGTTGGTGATCAGCACGGCGGCAATCGCCGGGTCGTCTTTGTAGGCCAGCCCCGTGTAAGGGTTGACGTGGGACAGGTACTGTTCGGCGAAGCGCTTCATTGCCTGCTGGATACTGCGGTTGACGTAGGCGTAGCCCTTCAGGTCGATGCGCGCTTCGCCTTTGGCCAATTCGTCGAAGTCTTCGATATTGTCGTTGGCAGTGAGCGCCCGCTGCACATGCATGTCCAGCCAGATGTAGATACCCTCGTCCTTGAGTGCTTTGATCCACAGGTCCAGCTTGCGCAGCGATTCGGCGCTGAGCTGCTGGGTGTCGCGCACCAAGGTACCGTCGCCAAACACATTGGGGCTGACCCAGGGTGAATCGTGATGATGCAGGCGGACCAGGTTGAAACCCAGGGCCGACAAGCGTTTGGCCTGCTGGCGGATCTCCTCGTCGGGGCTTTTGAACAACGCATAGGCCGACAGGTTGGTGCCCCAGAACCGCACGGCGGTGTTGTCGGCAAACACCAGTTGCTCGCCGACCGCCTTGACGAAGCCACGCTTGCCAGCGGGTTTTTCTGCTGCATTGAGGAACGACAAGTCTACCGGCGCGCTGCGCCAGTCCAACTGGTCGTCTGGCCAGCTGGCCGGGTCGGCCAGGCCGAAGCGTTCGGTGGCGGTGGGTGCGAGTTCGATGTCCCCGGTCAGGTTGAGCACGGCCTTGAGCTGTTGCTTGCCGGCAGTGATCGGGTCCTGGTACAGAAACGCGCGCAGCTCAGACGGGTTGCCACGCTCGAAATACACTTTGGCCAAGGGGGGCTCGAAGCGCATTTCGATGCGCCGGCCCTGCTCGGCGTTGCCCCACCACCAGCCGCGGTTGCCTGGCAGCAATTGCGGGGCGCCCATGGCCCCGGTGACCTGCGCAGGGTCGAACTGGAACACCATGCCGCCCCCCATCACCCCGGCCTTGCGGCTGTGTGCATCGAGGTCGAAGGTCCAGCTCAGCGTTTGCGCCTGCTCCTTGCGGATATCCGCGGCCAGGTCGAAGTCCAGCTCCTTGTTCTTGCCCAGCAGGGTGTAGTGGTACGGCCCGTTGACCTTGAGGTCGGTGTAGAAGCCGGTCCAGCTCCAGTTGGCGGCCCAGAAATCGAACTTGGCTTTCATCACCGGGCCGCCACCACGGCTTACGGTGGGCAGGCCAGTGTGCTCGTCGACACTGACCTGCCAGGCAGACGCCCAGCCCGGCAATGGCAGCAAGGCCAGGCTGGCGAAGGCCGAAAGGCGGATGAAACCACGCAGGGCGAGCGCATTCATGAACATTACCTGGGTTGGAGGTCGGGTTCGGCCAGTGCCACCGCGGGGCTGGCATGCAGCCGCCGCACCATCTGGGTGTAGGCCACGCCCAGACCGGCGATCGACCAGTACACCACGGGGATGAAGGTGATGCTGCTGACGGTGAAGATGATCACCAGAATGCCGATCAGCGTTGCCAGCAACACGCGGCCGAGCTGTCGTCGTTCGTCGTCCTTGTCCGGGAAGCTGCGCATCGCCTTGCGGATACCGTGCAGCACCACGGCAAAGAACGCCACGAACAGGCCAAGCCCGACCAGCCCCACGCGCAGTGCCAGGTTGATGTAGGTGTTGACGATGTCGATGATGCCTTCACCCTGGATCATCGCCTGCATTTCCGGGGTGTTGCGGAAGTCGAACGAGCCGAACAGCGGATTGCGCTGGATGACGATCCACGAGTTGTCCATCAGCCGCTCGCGGTAGGTGATGTTTTCCTTTTCGATATTGCCGATGTAGGGCAGCAGGTCCAGCACCTTGTCACCGCCCGGCACCACCGTCAGCAACGGCAGCGTCAGCATGCCGGCCGCCCCCAGCAGCGCCAGGCGCCTGACCGCACCTTTGCCCAGCGCGATGAACACCACCACGATGACCACTGCGCCAATCCACGGCCCACGGGACAACGGCGCGAACAGGCCGGCCGCCAGCAGCAGGGCGCCCATGGCCCTGTGCAAGGGCCGCTGCACGTAACCCTGCACGAACAGGAACAGGCCAATCGCCACGCTCATCACATAGCCCAGTGCAATCGCCTGGCCGGTGGTGACACTGGCGCGCAGGGCGCCGCCACGGCTCAGGTAGCCGGACATGCTCCAAGGCACGCCCATGGCGTCGACCAAGGCGCTGTACAGCAACCAGTGGCGCACGTATTCGGCAACCGCGATCAGGGCCATGACGAAGGAGGTGAGCACGAACGCCAGCATCGCGTCCTTGAAGTCGCTGAGCTGGCGCAGGCCACGGCTCGCCACGTAGTACGGCAGGAATACGTCGACATACAGGTACAGGGCCTGGCGCAAGGTATCGGTCAGGGTGGTCTCGCGCAGGTACAGCACGCTCATCAGCACCAGCCCGGCGGCCAGCAGCCGGTCGGCCCAGGTGCGCCCAAAGCGCACGCTGTCGGGGTGCCGGCGTAGCTCCAGCGCAGCCGGCAGCAGCACGCACAGCGTCAGCAGGCGAATGTGGTTCAGGTCGACCAGGTAATTGACAACGCCGAACCCCGGCACTTGCACCGAGGCCGGCGGGATCAGGAACAACAGCATGTAGAACAGCGCCATGGGGTTGTGCTCGCGGCGCCGTGCCAGCAACAGGATGGCCGCACCCGCGACCAGGTACAGCCAGAAGCTGTGCGAGACGAACGCCAGCACGGTCAGCAGGAACCACAAATTGCGCCGGCGCTTGTAATCGCTGAGCGGAATCAGGTCGGTGGCCGGCCGCCGCGCCAACAGGAAGACCACGCTCGCCAGAAACAGAATGACGATCAACGCACGAAAATGTTCAGGCATCGGCTATGTGCACCTTTCCTTCGGTGGGCAAACGGCGGCTGCCCTGTCGCGGAACTACACTGTCTTCGGGCGAGTGGCAACGCCGGCCGGGCTCCCAAGACGCCGCCAGGCAGTGAGGCGCTGAGTTCCGTGCCAGGGCACTAGCATCGTGGCTAATTGAAACTATAGTGACTTCTAGCCAATCAGTCAGAGAATGAATTCATGCCGTCGATTGATGTGTCAGCCTCCGCGAGCCTGCGCAAGCGGGCCATGCGGGCCGGGTCGTGGAACCTGGTCTCGCAGGTGGCTTCACAGGTCATGCGCCTTGGCGGCAACCTCATCATGGCGCGGCTGTTGCTGCCGGAAATGTTCGGCGTCATGGTCATCGCCACCACCGTTTCGGTCCTCCTGCATCTGCTGTCCGATGTTGGCCTGCGCCAGAACATCATCCAGAGCCACCGTGGCGACGACCCGGACTTTCTCAATACGGCGTGGACCGTGCAGATCATCCGCGGCTTCGTGCTGTTCGCCCTGACGCTGCTGCTGGCCCTGGCGGCCTGGGTGGCGCAGTACCAGCAGTTGTGGCCGGCAGACTCCACCTATGCCGCCCCTGTGCTGCCGATGGTGCTGGCGGTTACCGGCCTGTCGGCGCTGATATGGGGCTTCCAATCCACCAAGATCGATGTTGCGGTGCGTACCTTCCAGCAGAAGCGCGTGGTGCTGGTCGACCTGGCCTCGCAACTGGCCGGGCTGGTGGTGATGCTGGTACTGGGCGTGCTGACCCACTCGATCTGGGCCCTGGTCATCGCGGGCCTGGTCTCGGCGGTGGCCTGGACTGTGCTGGGCCACACCGCGCTGGAGGGCCCGCGCAACCACTTGCGCTGGGACCGTACGGCACTCACCGAATTGATCGTGTTCGGCCGCTGGATCCTGTTGTCGTCGATGGTTGGGGTACTGGCCATGTACGGTGACCGTATCTGGTTTGGCGCCAGCATGTCGGCGGCGCAATTGGGGGTGTACTCCATTGCCGTGCTCATCCTTGGCGCGGTTCAGACGGCGCTGATGAAGATCGTCGGCGCCGTGGCGCTGCCAGCGTTCAGCGAGGCGGCCAGGGCCGACGACAAAGCGCGGCTGAAGACCCTGTATTACCGCTTCCGTTTGCTGGTCGACCTGCTGGTGCTGTTCATTTGCGGGGGCTTCCTCACAGCCAGCCCACTGCTGATTGGCTGGATGTACGATGACCGCTACCAGGAAGCTGGCCAAATGCTGGCGATTCTTTCGCTGTCCTTCATCGTATTGCGCTATACCTTGGCTCATCAGGTATGGATTGCGTTGGGCCTCACCAAGTACCAGGCCATGGACAACATCATCCGCCTGGTTTCGCTGTGGGGGCTCCTGCCGCTGTTGCTGGCGCTGGGAGGTGTGCAATGGGCGATCTGGGGGGTGGCCCTGCACACGGTGCCGACGCTGGTACTGGTTGTTCATGTCAATCGCAAGCTGGGCATCTTCAGCCTCAAACGTGAGCTGGTGGTGCTACCGATGCTGCTGGTGGGGGCGCTGTGCGGGGCGTTGCTCACGGCCTTCTTCAACTGGCTGTAGGGCTGCGTGCTGGGTGTAACTTTCATGGGGACAGGTCACAGGATCATGGGGAAGCTCACTTTTTGTACTGCGCAGTTGGGTCGTAGAGGCTTTCTCCAGAGTTGCGTGCTGCTGGGCGTGGGCAGCGCGGCGTTCGGCGCCACGGCGGTGTTTGCTGGCAAACCGGTTGAAAAGCCAGGGTTCGTGGTGATCAACGGCTGGGTACTGCCGTCCGGCTATTTTCGGAACCAGCCAGCATGATCCAGGACTATGAGCAGCAGAAGACGCTGCGCGACAACTACGATTTCTGCATCATCGGGGCTGGCCCTGCGGGGATCACCCTTGGCCTGCGCCTGGCGGCAGCCGGCTGGAACGTGTTGCTGGCCGAAGGTGGGGGGCGTGAGTACGCCCCGCATTCGCAAGCCCTGTACGCTTGCCCCTCGACCGGCCTGGAGCTGTATGCCGAGGAAACCCGCCTGCGTTACCTGGGCGGCACGTCCAACCATTGGGCCGGCCGGTGTCGGCCCTTCACGGCTTCCGACTTCGCTGTGGCCCCACCGGGTGAGTTGCCGGGTTGGCCGATTGCCTATGCGGAGATCGAGCCCTACCTGCCGGTGGCCATGGATATCGTCGACCTGCCCGCCGGGGCAGATTTTCGGGCACTGAACACCGCGCTCGAGGGTGGCGACTTCGAAGCTGACCGTTTCCTGCTCAGCACCCCGACCCGCTTTGCCCAGAAATACGCCACGGCGCTGGAGCAGACCAAGGGCCTGGACCTGTTCATCAATTGCAACTGCGTGGACCTGGAATTCGACCAGGCATCCGGCCACCTGGCGGCGGTGGTGCTGTCGGACTACCAGCGCAATCGCCAGCGGTTGGTGGCCCGCAACTTCATCCTGGCCACGGGGGCCATCGAGAATGCCCGACAGTTGCTGAACAGCCAGTCCCTGGTGGCTGCGGGGGTGGTCAACAAGGAAGGCCTGGTTGGCGCGTGCTTCATGGAGCACCTGAACATCGAGATGGGCACCTTCATCCTCAAGTCCGGGCAAGACCCGGAGCCGCGCCAGTACTACACCACCGATGCCTTCCTCGCCGAATACCAGGCCGGCAAAGGCAACGTCACCACAGCCTTGTTGGCCGATGTGCAAACCTATGGCCGCACTGCCGAGGTCAAGCATTTTCTCGAGAACCTGGCCTGCGACATGGGGATTTCCAGCAAGATCGAGTTCGTGGCCAAGTTCAGCTGCCCCGGTGACGGCGTGATCAGTACCATGATCGAGCAGTTCCCCAACCTGCACAGCCGCATTTCGCTGCTCGACGAGCACGACGCGCTGGGGGTGCCGAAGGTCAGCGTGAACTGGGTGCTCAGTGCCGATGACCGCCACACCATCAAGTGCATCGGTACCGAGCTGGCCAAGCAGTTCGCTGACACGGGCCTGGGCTTCGTCAAACTCAACGAGTTTGTCTATGACACCTCGATACCGCTGAAAATGGCGCCCCATGCCCACCACATGGGCACCACGCGCATGGCCGCGTCAGCGCAAACGGGCGTCGTGGACGGCAACTGCCGGGTATTCGGCACGCAAAACCTGTATGTCGCCGGCAGCAGTATTTTTGCCAAGGGCGGCGCCTCCAACCCGACCATGCCGCTGTTGCAGTTCGCCGTGCGGCTGGCCGACCACCTTGACGCGAAGATGAGGACGGAAAGCGGCGCCGCCGCGTGAACAATGTTGTACACAGGTTGAGTGCGTAGTGGTCAGCATCTAGAAGAACGAGACCGCATCGCCTCAGGGCATTCGAGCCGTATTGATCGCGAGGCCAGGAAGGATGATGGGATGGATACGCAAGGCAGTGGCACATTACGCACATGCAACCGGGCGCGGAGGCACGTTCTACCGCCGGTTCTGCAGGCCGTCGGGGCTGGAGTGGGGCGCCTACCTCAAACGCTGGGGCAACTTTCACTCGGTAGGCGACAATTTCTTCGTCAATGCCGGCTGCAAGTTCCTCGACCCGTCACTGGTGCGTATCGGCAACAGCGTGGGGTTGTCCGACTGCACGTTGATCGGCCACGACGGGGTGGTCTTGCTGATCGAACACCGGTTTGGCAAACACCTTGATTCGGTCGGTTTCATCGACATCAAGGACAACTGCTTCATCGGCCACGGTGCGATCATCATGCCGCGGGTGACCATCGGCCCCGAGTCCATCGTCGCGGCAGGGGCGGTGGTCACCAAGGACGTGCCACCGGGCACCGTCTACGGCGGCAACCCGGCCGTGTTCATCTGCACCACCGAGGCGCTGGTCAAACGGGTCGAGGCACGCTGCGAAGCCTACCCGTGGATCGACCTGATCAAACAGCGCGACGGCGCCTACGACCCCACGGTTGAGCCGCAACTGATGGCGCAGAGGCGCCAGTACTTCTTCGGGGATGGCAATAATGGCTAGCAAACCGGTCGACGTGATGGTGGTCAATTTCAACACCGCCGGGTTGCTGCAGCCAATGTTCGATGCCTTGCGCTGCGCAGGCAGCGAACACCTGGCCAGTTACCTGGTGGTGGACAATGCCTCCGTCGACGACTCGCTGCAGCGTATGGCCGAGGTATGCCCAGAGGCAGTGTTGCTCAGCAACAAGCACAACGTAGGTTTTGGCCGTGCCAACAACCAGTTGCTGGCCCACCTGCAAGGCAAGTATGCATTGTTGCTCAACACCGATGCGTTCGTGGCCGCCGATTCCCTGCAAAAAACCCTCGACTACATGGATGCCCACCCGGACTGCGGCGTGCTGGGGGTACGCCTCGAAGGCCGTGAGGGTGACCTGCAACCCAGCTGCCGCTATTTTCCCACGCCACTGAACGTCTTCGTCGGGCGTACTGGCCTGGGGCGCCTGTTCCCTGGGCTGAAAATGGTCGACGACATGGACTGGGACCACGCTTCGGTCCGCGAATGCGACTGGTTGCCCGGGTGCTTCTACCTGGTACGCCGCGAAGTGCTGGACCAGGTAGGCCTGTTCGATCCGCGCTACTTTCTTTATTACGAGGAAGTCGACCACTGCAAGCGGGTCAAGCAGGCCGGCTGGAAAGTGGTGTTCTACCCACATACCACGGTGGTCCACATAGGGGGTGAAAGTTCCAAGTCAGTCACCGAGCTGGAAGCTGCCAGCCGGCAGATTTCCGCCTACCAGATCGAGAGCGAGCTGCTGTATTTCCGCAAGCACCATGGCTTGGCCGGGCTGGCGTTGCATATGCTGCTGGTGACCGTGGGCGACCTGGTGCTGGCACTCAAAGCGCTGTTGAAACGACGCGGCCGGGGCGCGATACAGGCCTGCTGGCGTCATTGCCGGGCGACCTGGTCACTGCTGTTGCAGACCCGTTACGCCAGCCAACCGACAAGGTAGCTACCGTCATGTTCGAGAATATTCGCGCCGACCTGCGGGCCCATGGTGGCGACTGGGGCGCCCAGGGCTTCTGGGTATTGCTGGTGTACCGCTTCGGCCGCTGGCGCTACGGGGTGCGCCCGGCGCTGCTGCGCAAGCTGTGCTCACTGGTGTACAAGGTGCTGTTCAAATTCGTGCAGATCATCACCGGGGTGGAATTGCCTTGCGAGGCGGTGATCGGCCGCAATTTCGTCATCGACCATTTCGGTGGCATCGTGGTCAGCGGCTACGCCCGGTTCGGCGACGACTGTCGCATCCGCAATGGCGTGGTAGTCGGCCTGAAAAATGTCGACGAGCCCATCGCCCCGGTGTTCGGCAATAACGTCGACATTGGTACGGGCGCCAAAATACTGGGCAGCATTCGCATCGGCAACAACGTGATTATTGGTGCCAATGCCGTGGTGCTGATGGATGTACCAGATAACTCCCTGGCTGTCGGCGTACCGGCAGTCATCAAGGCCCGGCACCTGGTCGCCCCGGCGGCGGTCGAGTGAGGCCCTTGGCGATGCAGACCGGCGTGGTGGTCATTGGCCGTAACGAGGGCCAGCGTTTGCAGCGCTGCCTGCGCTCGCTGGCCCATGGGGCTGACAAGGTCGTGTATGTAGACTCGGGCTCCAGCGACGGTTCGCAACAACTGGCCGCTGCCCTGGGCGTCGAGGTGCTGGCGCTGGACATGGGCACCCCGTTCACCGCGGCAAGGGCGCGTAACGAAGGTTTTGCCGTGTTGCAGCGGTTGCTGCCCGCCATGCACTGGGTGCAGTTCGTCGATGGCGACTGCGAAGTGGATGCCCGCTGGCTGGCCACCGCCCAGGCGTTTCTGGCCGCACACCCCGCGGTGGCGGTGGTGTGTGGCCGGCGCCGCGAACGCTTCGCGCAGCGCTCGGTGTACAACCTGTTGTGCGACCTGGAATGGGATACCCCTATCGGCGAGGCCAAGGCCTGCGGCGGTGACGCGTTGATGCGGGTAGACGCTTTCGTCGCTGTGAGCGGTTTTCGGCCTGACCTGATCGCCGGGGAAGAGCCGGAGCTGTGCGTGCGCTTGCGCGCCAAGGGCTGGAAAATCTGGCGCCTGGATGCCGAGATGACCTTGCACGACGCCGACATGACCCGGTTCAGCCAATGGTGGCGGCGCAGCCTGCGTGCCGGGCATGCCTACGCCGAGGGCGCCTATCTGCACGGGCAGCCTCCCGAGCGGCACTGGTTGCGCGAGTCGCGCCGGGCCTGGGTGTGGGGCCTGGGCATTCCCGTGTCGATCGTGCTGGCCTGCCTGCTGGTGGGCGGCTGGGGCTTGGGGTTGTTGTTGATCTACCCGTTGCAGGCCATGCGCCTGGCGCAGCGGGGCAACAGGTCGCCGCGCGAAAACTGGCTGCAGGCCGTGTTTCTGGTACTGGGCAAGTTCCCCGAAATGCTCGGCCAGCTGAAGTTTCTGCGCCACCGCCTGGCGGCTGGCAAAGCGGCTTTGATCGAGTACAAGTGAGAGAGGCCCATGATGCTCGGCACCCTCGTGAAAAGCGTGCTTACCCTGCAACCCGGTTACTCGTTGCGGGCATTGCACAACAAGTACAAGTTGAGCCTGCAGATGGCCAGGCATTGGCCGCAGCTGAACACCTTCATGCAGCGCCTGACCGCGGCGCTGGGCCAGCCGGGGTTGCAGCGGCTGGGCGTTGACTGCATCGGTGTCGTGCAATGGCCCTATATCAGCCAGCACTGGCAGGCGCCGCAACGCCTCGATGCAGTGGCCTCGCACTTCGAGCTGGTGGCCCGGCATTTTCCTGGGCTGTTGCTGTTGGGCCGGGACGACAGCCTTGCCCTGTGTGACCTGGGTAGCTATTCGTCGGGCTGCTGTCTGGTGCTCGACCGGCCGATCTGGTTCAAGCGCGAAGGCGAGCTGGTGCTCAACCTGTTCCAGGGTGACCTGCGTGTGGCGTCCCTGGCGTTCACCCTGTGCCAGGGGCCGGCCGGCATTGGTTTGTACATCGGCGCAGTGCAGGGCATCCATAAAGGCATCGACAGCGACACCTCGCTGGCCATCTACCGCGACCTGACCAAAGACTTCGAGGGGTTGCGCCCGCGCAGCTTGCTGCTGGAGGCGTTGAAGTGCCTGGCCAGAACGTTGGGGGTAGCCCGGTTGTATGCCGTGAACGATGCCAGCCGGCATCACCGCCACGCTTATTTTGGCCGTGACAAGGGCCAGGAGCTGGCGGCCAACTACGATGCTATCTGGCAGGAGCATGGTGCCAGCGCTTCGGAGCATGCCGATTTCTACAGCCTGCCATTGGCGCCGGCGCAGCGTGCCGAGGCCGACATTCCGGCAAAGAAACGGGCGATGTATCGCCGTCGCCAGGCATTGCTCGACGATGTATTCACCCGCTTGCAAGCAGCTTTGCCAAGCAATGGTGCCAACCTTGGACTACAAGGAACACAGGGGGATGCATTTGCTGTGAGTGCATCGGCAGTAGGCAGGCCGCCGGTAGTCGACAGCCTGAAGTAAAGGTTGCCTGGGGCGGTTGGTCATCAAGCGGGTTTGGATCTGGGTTCATATGCGCATTGCTTATTTCATCAATCAGTACCCGAAGGTCAGCCACAGTTTTATCCGCCGCGAGATCCTGGCGCTGGAGCGCCAAGGGGTAGAGGTGCAGCGCCTGGCACTGCGGGGTTGGGACGCCGAGGTGCAGGATGCCGAGGACGTGGCCGAGCGGGGCAAGACCCGCTACGTGCTGCAAGGCGGGCTGAAACAGCTGTTGCGGCCCATGTGGCAGGTATTGCGCGCGCAGCCGCGGCGCTTTGGCCGGGCGCTGTGGCTGGCACTGCGGCTTGGCCGCCGGGCGGACCGCGCCTGGCCCTATCACCTGGTGTATCTGGCCGAAGCCTGCCAGGTGCTGCAGTGGCTGCAGGCAGGGCAGGCGCAGCATGTGCACGCGCACTTTGGCACCAACTCTACCGAAGTGGTCATGCTGGCCAACATGCTGGGCGGGCCCGCCTACAGTTTCACCGTGCACGGCCCCGAAGAGTTCGACAAGCCGCAGTTCCTGCACCTGGGGGAAAAGGTCCGGCGCGCCGCTTTTGTCGCGGCGGTCAGCTCGTATGGGCGCAGCCAACTGCTGCGCTGGGTGGCCCACGAGCACTGGGCCAAGGTCAAGGTGGTGCATTGTGGGCTGGAGCGCGCGTTCCATGCGGTGCCTGCGGTAGAGGCGCCCGCGGCGCCACGCCTGGTGTGCGTTGGGCGCCTGTGTGAGCAGAAAGGCCAGTTGTTGCTGCTGGAGGCCGCGCGCCGGCTGGCGGCCCAGTCGCAGGCTTTTGAGCTGGTGCTGGCCGGTGACGGTGAAATGCGCGAGCAGATCGAGGCCTTGATTGCCCGCCACGGCCTGCAGCAGCACGTACGCATTACTGGCTGGATCAGCAGTGCACAGGTGCGCGACGAGATCCTCGCTGCCCGCGCTCTGGTATTGCCCAGCTTTGCCGAGGGCCTGCCGGTGGTGATCATGGAGGCCATGGCCTTGCGCCGCCCGGTGCTGACCACGTTTGTTGCCGGGATCCCGGAACTGGTCAGGCCCGGCGAGAACGGCTGGCTGTTCCCCGCAGGCGCGGTGGACGAGCTGGCAGCGGCCATGGCCGAGTGCCTGGCGCAACCTGCCGAGGTGTTGCAGCGCATGGGCCAGGCGGCCTACGAACGGGTACTGCAACGGCACGACATCGACACCGAGGCGGCCAGGCTGGCCGGCTACTTCAAGGCATTCGCATGATAAGTGTATTAGCGTGGTTGCTGGGCCTGCTGACGGTCATCGTCCTGGTGCCGGTGTTGGTGTTTTCGCTGCAGGTATTGCTGGCTTGCCTGCCCGCACGCAGGCCGCCACCGTGCACCACGGCGCGGCCAACGCTTGCGGTGCTGGTGCCGGCGCACAACGAGGCCTCGATCATCCAGGCCAGCCTGGCGAGCATCGTGCCGCAACTGCTCGAGGGTGACCGCTTGCTGGTAGTGGCCGACAACTGTTCCGACACCACGGCGCAGCTGGCCCGCGAAGCGGGGGCCGAAGTGGTGGAGCGGTATGACGCCCAGTTGCGCGGCAAAGGCTATGCCCTGGACTTCGGCGTGCGCCATCTGGCGCGCCAGCCCCCTGAGGTGGTGATCGTGGTAGATGCCGACTGCCACGTCGGCGAGGGCGCCATCGATATCCTGGCTCGGCGTTGCCGTGAAACGGCGCGCCCGGTGCAGGCGCTGTACCTGATGCGGGCACCTGCAGGTGCCGGGCTGAAAGTGCAGGTCGCCGAATTTGCCTGGCGGGTGAAGAACCTGGTTCGCCCGCGTGGCTGGGCGCGGTTGGGCTTGCCTTGCCAGTTGATGGGCGCCGGCATGGCCTTCGGCTGGCACGACCTGCGCCAGGTCAACCTGGCCAACGGCCATCTGGTCGAGGATGTGAAACTCGGGCTGGATCTTTGCCAGCAAGGCAAGCCACCGCTGTTCTGCCCCGAAGCCTTGGTGACCAGCCAGTTCCCGCTCAGCCCGCAAGGCCTCAACAGCCAGCGTACGCGTTGGGAGCACGGCCACCTGGGGTTGATGCTGACCGATGGGCCCAAGCGGGCGCTGGCTGCCATCACCCAGCGCAATGGTGCCCTCGCGGCGATGACCCTGGACCTGGTGGTATCACCCTTGGCGTTGCTGGTGTTGGCGCTGCTGGGGTTCAACCTGCTGACCTGGCTGGTT
The DNA here is from genome assembly GCF_000190455.2 of Pseudomonas sp. TJI-51. Lineage (NCBI taxonomy): Bacteria > Pseudomonadati > Pseudomonadota > Gammaproteobacteria > Pseudomonadales > Pseudomonadaceae > Pseudomonas > Pseudomonas sp. TJI-51. The sequence continues at coordinate 22,163 of NZ_AEWE02000057.1, read as the reverse complement.
TACCTGGTAACCGGGCTGGCGGCACCTGCAGGGTTCGCCCTGCTGGGGCTGGGGTTGCTCGGCGTGGCAGTGGTGGTGGCCTGGGCGCGCTTCTGTCGGGAGCTGATACCGTTCTCGGTGTTGCTGTACGCACCGTTCTACGCAGCCAGGAAAATCCCCCTCTACCTGGGCTTTCTGATCAAGCGCCAGGTCGAATGGGTGCGCTCGAAACGGGATGACGACTGATGAGCCAGCGGCAATGGCAGCAACGCTGGGGGCGCCTGGTCGGGCAGCTGCATGTGGTCGCCGACGAAAACGCCGTGCAGCGCCTGCTCGAGCACCTTACAACCCCGAACGAAGCGACGGTGCTGGGGTTCGTCAATGCCCACGCAATGAACCTGGTGGTGCGCGACGGGGGTTATTGCCAGGCACTGTCGGCAGCCGATGTGTTGCTGCGCGATGGCTCCGGCATGGCGATCCTTTACCGCCGCCTGGGCCTGGAGCCTGGCCTGAACATGAACGGTACCGATTTCATTCCCAGGCTGCTGGCGACCTACCGGGGGCGCAAGGTGGCCTTCTGGGGCACGCGGCAACCCTATCTGCGCCAGGCGGTGCAGCACTGCGCCGACACCTTCGGCGTGGCGCCGGTGTCGGTTCACGACGGCTTTGCCACTGTCGATACCTACTTGCAACTGGCGCGCGAGCATCAACCCGAACTGATCGTGCTGGGCATGGGCATGCCCAAGCAGGAAGCGGTCGCCGCACAGTTGGCCGGCATCAGCGGCCCCTGCCTGATCGTGTGTGGTGGGGCGATCCTGGACTTTCTGGGCGGCAAGGTCAGCCGCGCCCCCGGCTGGCTGCGAGCGGTTGGCGGCGAGTGGTTGTATCGGCTGTGCCGTGAGCCCAGGCGCCTGTTCATGCGCTACGTGGTGGGCAACCCGCTGTTTCTGCTGCGCACGTTGCTGTATCGGCGGGCGAGCGCTGCGGCCAGGCGCACGCTGTGAATCGGCCAAAAGCTGTGGCAGCACGTATTCCGGGCCCGCCTGTGGCAGCTGGCTGCTACAGTGATATCAATGGTTTGGACGCTGCGCGCTTCGCCGCGTGCGGCGCTGCAGGGCTGTGATTCAAGACTGGTTGTTGGCTGTAAGGCACTTGCCACGCTCCAATTGATGAGGTCTGAAATGGTTTTCGAACCCAGAAGCAGTCGTTCCTTACTCCAGCGCCGAAGCAGTGTCAGCAACGCCATCCAGGCCGGCCTCGACGGCATTGCCGTGACGGGTATCGCCTGGTACCTGATCTATGACCAGTTCGGCTACATCACCTCCGATTACGTGATCATGCTGCTGTTGCTGATCGGCGCACTGGCGGTCATCTATGATCATTACGCGATCTACCGTACCAACGTCGGGCTTTCGATCAAGGCCTTTCGCCTGTTCAAGGCCTGGTCGGCCACGTTCTGCTTTCTGGTGGTCATGGCATTCCTGACCAAACAGAGCGAAACCTACTCCCGGCTGCTGGTTGGCCAGCTGTTCGTCATCGGTTACTTCGCCCAGTTGTTCCTGCACTTCGCCGTGCGTGAGCTGCAAAAACGCTTCACCGCACATGCACGCCTGGACAATGCCCTGATCATTGGCAATGGTGACCTGGCCAACTTCCTTTACCAGAAAATCAGCAGCAACCCGTGGTTTGGCGAGCGGGTGCTAGGGTGTGTACTGGTCGACAAGGTTGAACCGCAAGCAGGCGAGGGCGCGGAGGGCAAGCAGCGCCTGCCGGTGCTCGGGCATATTGCCGAGCTTGACGAGCTGGTCGCCCGCCACGGCATCCGTACCGTCTACCTGGTGACCCCGCTGGGCGGCTCGGAAGTGATCAACGACGTGTACTTCAAGCTGCTCGACAAGTGCATCGCGGTGAACTGGGTACCGGATATCTTCTCGTTGCGCCTGATCAACCACAGCGTGCGGGAAATTGCCGGCATTCCGGTGCTGACCTTGTCGGAAACCCCGCTCACAGGCATGAGCCTGTTCCTGAAAAACCTCGAGGACCGGGTGCTGGCCGCGCTGATCCTGCTGTGTGCGTCGCCGGTATTGCTGGCCGTTGCCCTGGCCATCAAGCTCGACAGCCGCGGCCCGGTGTTTTTCCGCCAGGAGCGTACCGGCTGGACGGGTGAGGCGTTTCGTATCTGGAAATTCAGAAGCATGCATGTGCACCAGCCCGAAGGCGGTGTGGTGCAGCAAGCCCAGAAGAACGACCCGCGGTTGACCCGGGTAGGGGCCTTCATCCGCCGTACCAGCCTCGATGAACTGCCGCAGCTGTTCAATGTGCTGACCGGCGAAATGTCGCTGGTCGGGCCACGGCCGCATGCCTTGCAGCACGACACTTTGTATTCCCAGGACATCGTGGATTACTTCGCTCGCCACAACATCAAGCCGGGCATGACTGGCCTGGCCCAGGTGCGCGGGTTCCGTGGCGAGACCAAGGACATCGAACAGATGATCCAGCGGGTGGACTCCGACATCGAGTACATCAACAACTGGTCGTTGTGGCTGGATTTCGTGATTCTGGTACGCACGTTGAATGCGTTCACCGGTAAACAGGCCTATTGATTGTCATACGGCAGGTTGCAGAACAGGGCTCATGCGGTATTCAACGGGTGCAATTCGCGAAACCCCCGTGCTTCTTCCACCAGCCAGTCATGTACCGCCCGCGCGCCCGGCTGGGTCAACCCGCCGGGCGGGTAATGCACCACGTAGCGTTTGTGGTTGGCGATCGGTACGCCAAACGGCACGATCAGCGCGCCGCGTTCCAGTTCATCGTTGAGTAGCGTGCGCCGGGCAATGGCGACACCGATACCGGCAATCGCCGCTTCGATGGTCAGGTGGTTGCGGTTGAAGGTGTGCCCGCGGCGTACGTCCAACCCCGTGGCGCCGATCCCGTCCAGGTAGAACTCCCATTCGGCATATTCCGAACTGCCACGCCAGGCGGTGATGTCGTGCAGCAGCGGGTAGTGCACCAGGTCGGCCGGCCCGTGCAGCGGGGGGCGCCCACGCAGCAGTGAGGGCGCGCATACGGGAAAGATCTGCTCGTCCAGCAGCGGCGTGGAGAGCATGCCCGGGTAGCTGCCATCGTTGAGGTCGATGGCCAGGTCGAAGTCGCCCGGGGTCAAGGCCTGGGCACTGTCTTCGGCCACCAGGCGCAGTTCGATGTCCGGGTAGCGCTGCTGGAAACGCGGCAAGCGCGGCGTCAGCCACTTGGCCAGGAACGAGGGGATGGAGCGCACCCGCAACGTGCCACGAATCTCGCCGGCATCCAGGCGTAGCAGCTCTGCCTCGATGCTGCCGTAGGCGTCGGTCACGGTCTGCGCCAGTCGCTGGCCTTCGGCGCTCAGTTCCACGCCCCGTGCCCGGCGCAGAAACAGCCGGTAACCCAGGCGCTCCTCCAGCTGGCGCATCTGTTGGCTGACCGCCCCGGGGGTGATGTGCAGTTCCTCTGCACAGCGGGTAAAGGACAGGTGCCTGGCGGCGCAGGCAAAAACGTGCAGCCAAACAAACATCTGGCCGTTGAGTTGGCGTCGCATCGTTTAGTCCTGCTAAAGCCTTGCTTAGGAAGTTTCGTTGGTCATTTCAATCGCACAGCGTCAGTATCGCGCAAAATCGCAGCAGCGCCCAATTTCTCCAGATACCCGTGCACTGGCTACCTATCAGCGCATGGTCAGGCATTAGTATGGCTATCAGTGTTTTCGACCTTTTCAAAATCGGCATCGGCCCGTCCAGCTCCCACACCGTCGGCCCGATGCGCGCGGCTGCGACCTTTGCCCAGGCCCTGCGCGAGCAGGGCTTGCTGGGGCGGGTGACGCGCGTTGAAGTGCGCCTGTATGGCTCGCTGTCGGCGACCGGCGTTGGTCATGCCACCGACCGTGCCTGCCTGTTGGGCTTGATGGGGCAATGGCCAGACCGTATCGACCCGGCCACCATCGAATCGCGCATCGGTCAGGTGCTGCAGGAACACTGCCTGATGCTGGACGGCAGCCACCCCGTGGCGTTCGAGTATGCGCAAGACATGCTGCTGCTCGACGAAAACCTGCCGTACCACCCCAACGCCATGCGCGTAGAAGCCATGCACGGGCAAAATAGCCTGTTGTGCCAGACCTATTATTCGGTAGGCGGTGGGTTCATCGTCGAACAGGCCGAAGTCGATGCGCCGAAAACTGCAGAGAACGCCGCCGTGCTGCCCTACGAGTTCGGCAGTGGTGACCAGTTGCTGAAGCTGTGCCAGGCCCACGGCCTGAGTGTGGCGCAATTGATGATGGCCAACGAGTGCGCCTGGCGCCCGGAAGCCGAGGTGCGCGACGGCCTGCTGCGCATTTGGGCCGCGATGCGCGAGTGCGTGGACAACGGCCTGCGCAACGAGGGCATTCTGCCCGGCGGTTTGCACGTCAAACGCCGTGCGGCGCGGCTGCACCGTAGCTTGCAGGAACTGGGCAAGCCTAATGTGATCGGGTCGACGCTCGGCGCCATGGAGTGGGTCAACCTGTACGCCCTGGCGGTCAACGAAGAGAACGCCGCTGGCGGGCGCATGGTCACTGCGCCTACCAACGGTGCAGCTGGTATCATCCCGGCGGTACTGCACTACTACATGAAGTTCAACCCTGGTGCCTGCGACGCGGATGTCGTGGACTTCCTGCTTGCCGCGGCTGCGGTTGGCATCCTGTGCAAAAAGAACGCCTCCATTTCCGGCGCCGAGGTCGGCTGCCAGGGGGAGGTCGGGTCTGCCTGCTCGATGGCGGCCGCCGGCCTGGCCCAGGTGCTGGGCGCGACACCGGCGCAACTGGAAAACGCTGCCGAAATTGCCCTGGAACACAACCTTGGGCTGACCTGCGACCCGGTCGGTGGCCTGGTGCAAGTGCCGTGCATCGAACGCAATGCCATCGCTGCCGTGAAAGCGATCAATGCGGTGCAAATGGCACTGCGGGGCGATGGCGAGCATTTCATTTCGCTCGACCGGGTAATCCGCACCTTGCGTGATACCGGGGCGGACATGCATGCCAACTACAAGGAAACCTCGCGCGGCGGCCTGGCGGTTGCATTCGTCGAATGTTGAGCTAATGCGGGGGGTAGGGGGCTGCTTTGCAGTTCATCGCCGTTCAAGCCCAGCTCCCGTAGGGATCGTATGAGGGCTGACGCGTGTTTGACACAAGATGTGCAGCGCCTGGGAGATTGAGCGCCGCGCGGGCGGCGCTCAATCTCCCAGGCGATGCATATCTTTTGCCAAATAACACCCACACATTGCTAGCCCAACACCTCACGTAACCGGTACCACAACATCCCCAGCGCCAGCAGTGGCGAGTGCAGTGCCTTGCCACCGGGGAAGGTCAGATGCGGCACTGCACTGAACACATCCAGGCCGTGGCTGTGGCCCAGGGCGATGCTTTCCGCCAGCAGCTTGGCTGTCCAGTGAGTCACGTTCAGCCCGTGCCCGGAATAGCCCTGGGCGTAATACACGTTGGGGTGTTGGCTCAAGCGCCCGACCTGGGGAAAGCGGTTGGCGGTGATGCCGATCATGCCACCCCACTGGTAGTCGATGCGCACATCGGCCAGTTGCGGGAATACCTTCAGCACCTTCGGCCGCATATAGCCGGCGATGTCCTTGGGGTCGCGGCCGGAATAGTGGCAGGCGCCGCCGAACAACAGGCGGCGATCCGCGGTGAGGCGGTAGTAATCCAGGCCGACTTTCTGGTCGCACAGTGCCATGTTCTGCGGGATCAAGCGGCTCGCCAGTGTTTCGGGCAGCGGTTCGGTGGCCACCACGTAACTGCCGGCCGGCAGCACCTTGCCACTCAGCCGCGGTTCCAGGTCGTCCAGGTGGGCGTTGCAGCCCAGCACCAGGCGGCCCGCGCGCACGCTGCCGTTGGCGGTATGCACGGTAACGCTGGGCCCATGCTCGATACGCAGCACCGGGCTTTGCTCGAAAATGCGCACGCCCAGGGTATGGGCGGCGCGGGCCTCGCCCTGAACCAGGTCGAGCGGGTGCAGGTGCCCTGAACCCATGTCCACCAGGCCGCCGGCGTACCGGTCGCTGGCGACGATCTCGTGCAACTGCCCGCTTGCGACCAGCCGTGTTTCGTGGCGGTAACCTAGCGCTGCCAGGTCTTGCAGTTCATCCTTGAAGGCGTCGAACTGCGCGGGCGTGTTGGCCAGTTCGCAAAAGCCCCAGCGCAGGTCACAGGCAATGCTGTAGCGGGCGATGCGCGCGGCGACCAGCGCCACCGAGTCGATGCCGGCCTGCTTGAGGTAGCGCACGCCATCCTGGCCGACATGCCGGGCAAAACCGCTGACATCATGGCCAATGCCGCGAATCAGCTGGCCGCCGTTGCGGCCACTGGCACCCCAGCCGATGCGCCGCCCCTCCAGCAGCACCACCGACAAACCACGCTCGGCCAGCTCCAGCGCCGTATTGACCCCGGTCAGCCCACCCCCGACCACACACACATCAGCGCTCAGGTCAGCGTCGAGGCTGGGGTAGGGGGCCGCATCGCGCGCAGTGGCTGCATAGTACGAAGCGGTGTGTTGGGTATTGAATGACATAGAGGGTCTCGGCTCAGCGGTTGGACTTGATCTTGCTCCAGGAGCGGGTCATGACGCGCATGATCTTCGGGCTGGGGGTACTGGAAATGTACAGCTTGTCCAGTACCTCCTGCGGGGGGTAGATCTCGGGGTTGTCCACCAGCGCGGCATCCATGTAGGCCTTGGCGTCCGGGTTGGCGTTGGCATAGCCGACCGTGGCGCTGACCTTGGCGATCACCTTGGGGTCGAGCAGGTAGTTGATGAAGGCCAGCGCCTGCTCCGGGTTGTTCGCATCCTTCGGAATGGCCAGCAGGTCGAACCACAGGTTGCTGCCTTCCTTGGGAATGCTGTAGGCGACCTTCACGCCGTTCTTCGCTTCCACGGCGCGGTTGGCCGCCTGGAACACGTCACCGGAATAACCGAACGCTACGCAGATATTCCCGTTGGCAAGGTCGGAAACATACTTGGAGGAGTGGAAATAGGTGATGTACGGGCGCAGCTCGAGCAAGCGTGCCTCGGCCTTGGCGTAGTCGGCAGGCTGTTCGCTACGCGGGTCCATGCCCAGGTAGTTGAGCACGGCGGGGAACAGTTCATCGGGCGAGTCCATGAAGGCCACGCCGCACTGCTTGAGCTTTTTCAGGTTCTCGGGCTCGAACAGCACCGCCCAGGAATCGATGCGGTCTACGCCCAATGCAGCCTTGACCTTTTCCACGTTATAGCCGATGCCATTGGTGCCCCACAGGTAGGGCACCGCATACTGGTTGCCCGGGTCGTTCTGCTCAAGCTGCTTGAGCAGCTTGGGGTCCAGGTGCTTCCAGTTCGGCAGTTTGCTGCGGTCCAGCGACAAGAATGCACCGGCCTGGGCCTGGCGGGCCAGAAAATGGTTGGAGGGCACTACCACGTCGTAGCCGGTGCGCCCCGCCAGCAGCTTGCCTTCAAGGGTTTCGTTGGAGTCGAACACGTCATAAACCACCTTGATGCCGCTGCTGGCCTGGAAGTCGGCCAGGGTGGTGTCACCGATGTAGTCGGTCCAGTTGTACACGCTTACAGTGGGTGTGGCGTGGCTGGTGGTGGCGAACAGCAGGGTGAATGCCGCGGGGATCAGGGCTTGCAGATGACGCATGGGAACACCTCGTTGGTTTTGTTCTACGAGTTCAGGTGTGGTGGGGGCTGCACAGCCCCCAGGGCGGCTCAGACGCTCAGCATCAGGAACTCGCGCTCCCACGAGCTGATCACGCGCTTGTAGTTCTCGTGCTCGGCCCGTTTGACCGCCACGTAACCCTGCACGAACTGCTTGCCCAGGTACTGCTGCACGGTCTCGCAGTCTTCCATGTGCTGCAGCGCATCTTCGATGGTGATGGGCAGGCGCAGGTTGCGCCGCTCGTAGGCGCGGCCCTGCACCGGGGCGCTCGGGTCGATCTGCTCGACCATGCCCAGGTAGCCGCACAGCAGGCTGGCAGCGATCGCCAGGTAAGGGTTGGCATCCGCGCCGGGCAGGCGGTTTTCCACGCGCATCGCTTCCGGGCTGGAGGTGGGGACGCGCAAACCGGCGGTGCGGTTTTCTTCACCCCACTCGACGTTGACCGGTGCCGAGGTGTCCGGCAGGAAGCGGCGGAACGAATTGACGTTGGGGGCGAACATCGGCAGCAGCTTGGGGATGTACTTCTGCAACCCACCGATGTGGTGCAGGAACAACGGGCTCATGCTGCCGTCGTCATTGGCGAAGATCGGCTTGCCGGTGGCGATGTCGACCACGCTCTGGTGCAGGTGCATGGCACTGCCCGGCTCGTCGGTGATCGGCTTGGCCATGAACGTCGCAGCCACGTTGTGCTTGAGCGCAGCCTCACGCATGGTGCGCTTGAACACGGTGATCTGGTCGGCCAGGTCCAGCGCGTCGCCGTGGCGGAAGTTGATCTCCATCTGCGCCGGGCCGTCTTCGTGGATCAGCGTGTCCAGGTCCAGGCCCTGGATTTCACACCAGTCATACACGTCCTCGAACAGCGGGTCGAATTCGTTGGCGGCATCGATCGAGAACGACTGCCGGCCGCTTTCGGCCCGGCCGGAACGCCCCAGTGGCACTTGCAGCGGCAGGTCCGGGTCTTCGCAGCGCTTGGTCAGGTAGAACTCCATCTCTGGCGCGACAATGGGTTGCCAGCCCTTGTCAGCGTAAAGCTTCAGCACTTTCTTCAACACGTTGCGCGGCGACAGCTCGATGGGGTTGCCTTGCTTGTCGAAGGTATCGTGGATCACGATCGCGGTAGGTTCGATGGCCCACGGGATCTGGTACACAGCGCTCGGGTCGGGGCGGCAGACCATGTCGATGTCAGCCGCATCGAGCAGGTTGTAATAGATATCGTCGTCAACGTAGTCGCCGGTGACCGTTTGCAGCAGCACGCTCTCGGGCAAGCGCATGCCACGTTCGTGAAGGAACTTGGCGGTCGGTGCGATTTTGCCGCGGGCGATGCCGGTCAGGTCGCTGATCACGCATTCTACTTCGGTGATCCGGTGTTCTTTCAGCCAGGTGGAGAGCTGATCGAAGGGGGCGTTCATACAGACCTCTTGGTTGGTTTTTTTATGTGGGAGCCGTTGCACCCGCCAAAGCCGTTGCACAGCTTCAAGGGCATCGCGCTTCCCAGGTGACACGCTGGAGGCTATCTTGGGCTCGGCAGCCCATCGCCATCTATCCACTTTCTTCGGCATTCAATGCACCAAAAGAGTGCAATCAGGACAAAGCGTGACAACGCCCAACGCCTTGCAGGTACAAGCTTTCCACACCTCGGATGTGTCCGAGCAGGTTCGCATCACCCCCGGTTGGCAGCAGCAGTACCGGCAGATGTCGCCGGGCCATTTCAGCGGCCAGTTGCGCTGCCTGGGGCTTGACGGCGTGCAAGTCTACGAAGAACGCCTCAACACCCGGGTAGAGCAGTTCTTCCGGGCGCCGAGCGGGTCACTGGCGTTCTGCTTCGACCAGAGCGAGAACAGCCTTTACCTGCTCAATGAACAGAGCCGCAACATCTGGATCACGCCAGAGAATTACCAGGAAGTGGCCGTCGTGTTCGACCAGGCGTTTCTCGCCAGCCACGGCCTGGACCCTCGCAGGCTCGACGGTTTGTTCATGGTGCCGCTGGGCAGTGGCCAGAATGCGTTGTTCGGCAGTTGGCTCAGTGCCACCCTGACCCGCCTGGGCGAGGCTGGGTGCCCGTTGCAGGGGCAGGCGTTGGCGGAGCAGTTGCTGGAGGACTGCCTGTTCATCCTCGACAATGCCTGCCAGCGCTTGCAGGGCATGGCCATGGGCCGGCGGGACGAGGAGCGGGCGATCATGCACCGGGTCAGCGAGTGGGCGGCTGACTGCCCGGAAGAAACCTTGAACCTGATGGAACTGGCGGCGGTGGCAGGCGTGTCGCTGCGCCAGTTGCAGCAGGCCTTCAAGGCCTACACCGGCATGCCGCCCGCGCACTGGTTGCGGTTGCGCCGGCTCAATGGGGCGCGGCGCGATCTGTTGCGGGGCGGTGGCGTGACCGTGGCGGAAGTGGCGATGCGTTGGTCGTTCTGGCATTTGGGAAGGTTTTCAGAGAGTTACCGGCAATTGTTCAAGGAATTTCCGAGCGAGACACTCAAGCGCGTCAAGCGCTGAACCGCCGGCCCGCAAGTGCAGCAGCCGGCGCCGAAAATTGCTATCGTGCCAGCCTGTTTCGACCCGAGGTGCCGATGTTCTACCTGCCTTTGCCCAGTGACCAGGCTGACAGCCTCGCCAGTGTTCCCCTTACCGACTTCTTCAGCAGCGCCAGCCTGCTCCAGGCCGCTGCGGTGTTGTTCGTGCAAAACCTGCCTCGCCAGCCGGCGACTGCCTCGGCCGATGCTCAGGAACGCCGGTTTGCCGAGATCGTGCGGATCGCCAACGACGTTGAACGTGCCGCGCCTGGGCGCTTCCAGGGGCAGGTGGCGCAGCACTTCGACCGTGAAGCCTTCGCCATGGGCCTGGGCATGCTGGGCGAAAACGGCATTGCGCTACTCAGTGGCGAAGTGGCGTACAGCGCAGATGAACTGCAGGACGACGAGGGGCAGTGGAATTTCCAGTTCGCCGACCGCTATCGCCAGCGCGCCACGCCGCTGCACCCCGTGCACCTGCCGGCGCTGGCCAGCGACCTGATGCTCAGCGACCAGCAGAACCGGCTGTTGCGTGAATTTCTGGGGGGTATCGACGAATCGGTCGCCGTGCAGGGCTTTGCCGGTACCGGCAAGACCTTTCTGATCCACCAGTTCGCCCGGTTGCTGGAGCCGCAGCGCACCTTGTTGCTGGCCTTGACCGAGGGCCAGTTGCGTGCGCTGCGGGCGCGGGTCAAGGATGCCGCTGCCTACACCGCGCTGACCTTCGGTCAGTTGGCCGACGAGCTGTTGAACCGCGACCTCACCAGCAACGGCTGGCGCCTGCGCGACCCTTACCGCACCAAGCGCTCGTGGCGCCCGCAAGAGGCGCAGGTGGTGCGCTGGCTGGCCATACCCGACATTGGCCCGCTTGCCGCGCGCGATGTGGTCGCCTTGTGCATCCGCGCGGTGCGGGCGTTTTGCCACAGTGCCGACGCGCAGGTGCAGTTGCACCATGTGCCCTGGGCCGGGCCGGGCACATCGCCACTGGACCAGGAAGTGTTGCTGGAAAAGGCACGGCTGTACTGGCAGGAGCTGATTCGCCCGTCAGCGCGGGAAATCCAGTTGCCGGTACGCGACTACCATCGGGTCAAGCTGCTGGCGCTGACCGGCCTGGTGATTGACAGCGGCTACACCCACGTCATCGTCGACGAGGCGCACGAGTTGTCGGCACCGATGCTTGCCGTACTTGACCGCAGCCCGCAAGCGGTCATCGCCCTCGGTGACGAACTGCAGAACCTGAACGGACTCAGTGCGCACCATGGCAGCTTCATCCGCCAGCGCTGCATCGACCACTCGCTGCGCGCAGGGCCGGCGATGGACAACGTGCTCAACCCGCTGATACAGGCGCACCCGGCATCGATCCAGGCGGCCTTCAGTGGGAGCGCCGAGCACTACACCCGGGTCAGCTTCTTCGATGCGGTCACGGTGCCGGAACAGCCCACCGCGTTGATCGTCGATGACGAGTGGGGGCTGTTTGGCTGGTTCCAGCGCCTGACGCACCAGGGTGTGCCGTTCGTGCTGCTGCAAAGCGCGCGCAAGGACTTCGAACTGTTCGTGGAGGATTGCATCGAGCTGTACCGCCATGGCACCCGGCCTCGTCACCCGATGCTGTTCCGCTATGCCAGCTGGCAGGCGCTGGAGCAGGACAAGGGTGAGGACAAGGCATTCGTCGCGGTGGCCAACCTGCTGCGCAAGGGCTACACCCCGCAGCACTTTGCCCAGGCCAAGAGCCGTTACCGCTGGACCAAGGCGCCAAAGCTGTTCCTCGGGCGGGTAAGGGATGTGAAGAACATGGAGTTTGCCCGGGTGATGGTGTCGCCCGAGCTGATGGTCACGCCGCAGGTGGCCGGTAACCGCAATGAACGGGCGCGCCTGCTGGCAGGTTTGTATACCGCCTGTTCACGGGCGCGGCATGAGCTGATCGTGCCGGGGGGGATGCTGGACTGGGTCAAGGACCAGGTGCGCGATTGAGGTTGGCAGAGGCTGCAACGCAGCCCCCGCCTGACTGAGCTCAGTTCCGGTCCAGCCACACGGTCTGGGCATTGGTGAACTCCCGCACACCGAAGTGCGACAGCTCGCGCCCGAAGCCGCTTTTCTTCACGCCGCCGAACGCCACGCGGGGGTCGGATGCGCAGTAACCATTGATGAACACGCCGCCGGTATCCAGCGCGGCAGTCATGCGCTCGGCCAGCGCATAGTCGGCGGTGTAGATGGTCGCCGCCAGGCCGAACTCGCTGTCGTTGGCCAGCTCCACGGCATGCTCGGCGTCACGGGCCGTGATGATCGCCGCCACCGGGCCGAACAGCTCTTGCTTGAATGCTGTCATGTCCGGGGTCACGTTGGCGAACACGGTCGGGGCATAGAAGTTGGCAACGCCTTCGACCTTGTGGCCGCCCAGCAGCAGGGTGGCACCCTCGGCCAGCGTCGCCTGTACCTGGCCATCCAGCTCGTCGCGCAGGTCGTAGCGGGCCATGGGGCCGATGTAAGTGTCTTCCTGCAGCGGGTTGCCCATGTTCAGCTGCCGGGTTGCCTCGACGAACTTGCGGGTAAACGCGTCGGCAATGCTTGCTTCCACGATCATGCGCTTGGCCGCTGCGCAGACCTGGCCGGTGTTCTGGTAGCGACCGATGACGGCTGCCTGGACGGCGGCGTCCAGGTCGGCGTCAGCCAGGACGATGAACGGGTCGGAACCGCCGAGTTCGAGCACGCATTTTTTCAGTGCGGCACCGGCCTGGGCACCGATCGCCATGCCGGCACGCACGCTACCGGTCAGGGTCACCGCGGCAATGCGCGGGTCGTTGATGGCGCGGGTGACACCCTCCGGGGTCACGTTCAACACTTCGAAAACGCCTTGCGGCAGGCCGGCATCCTTGAACAGTTCGCCCAGCAGGTAGGCGCTGCCCATTACGTTCGGCGCGTGCTTGAGCACGTAGGTATTGCCGGCCAGGATCGCCGGCACGGCGCCGCGCAGTACCTGCCAGACCGGGAAGTTCCAAGGCATCACCGCCAGGATCGGGCCCAGCGGACGGTATTCGATGCGGGCCTTTTCGACCTGGGTAGGCTCGGCGGCCAGCATCGCGGGGCCATGCTCGGCATACCAGCGGCACAGGCCAACGCACTTGGCGACTTCGCCGCGGGCCTGGGCGATGGGCTTGCCGATTTCACGGCTGATCATCTGCGCGAAGGCCTCGGCCTTGGCTTCAAGGGTGCTGGCCAAGGCGAGCAGGTACTCGCTGCGCTGACCCAGCGACACTTGGCGCCACTGGCGGTAGCCGGCCTTAGCACGCTGCAGCGCCGCTTCCAGTGCGGCGTCGGTGTCGAACGGGTAGGCGCCGATCTGCTCGCCGGTGTACGGATCGAGGGAGATGGCGTGGGTCAGGCTGCTGATCGCACTCATGGCAGGGCACTCTCGTCGTTATTGAACAGTGGAGCCAGACTAGTGGGCTATGGCTTTAATGAAAACTGAATAATAATGAGCGAAACATTCACGTTTGGAGAAAGGCTGTGGACCTGGTGCAACTGGAGATCTTCAAGGCCGTGGCAGAGCAGGGCAGCATCAGCGCTGCCGCGCAGCATATCCATCGGGTGCCTTCCAACCTGACCACGCGCATCAAGCAGCTGGAAGAAGACCTGGGTGTGGAACTGTTCATCCGCGAGAAAAGCCGCTTGCGCCTGTCACCCGCGGGTTGGAACTTCCTGGAATACACCCGGCGCATTCTCGACCTGGTTCACGAGGCCCGCCTGACCGTGGCCGGTGAAGACCCGCAGGGCACCTTCGCCCTGGGCTCGCTGGAAAGCACCGCAGCCGTGCGCATCCCGGCCTTGCTGGCGGCCTACAACCAGCGCTACCCCAAGGTGGACCTGGACCTGTCCACCGGCCCTTCAGGGACCATGCTCGAGGGGGTGTTGTCTGGCCGCCTGGTGGCTGCGTTCGTCGATGGCCCGGTGTTGCACCCCACGCTGGAGGGCATACCGGTGTTCGAGGAAGAGATGATGGTCATCGCACCGCTCAATCATGCCCCGGTGACCCGCGCCCGGGACGTCAACGGCGAAAACATCTACGCGTTCCGGGCCAACTGTTCGTACCGGCATCACTTCGAAAACTGGTTCGTCCAGGACCAGGCGGTTCCCGGCAAGATCCATGAAATGGAGTCGTACCACGGCATGCTCGCCTGCGTCAGTGCCGGGGCCGGCCTGGCCATGCTGCCGCGCAGCATGCTCGACAACATGCCGGGCTGCAGCACGGTCAGTGCCTGGCCCATGTCGGAAGACTTCCGCTACCTGAAAACCTGGCTGGTGTGGCGCCGTGGCACGGTATCACGCAGCTTGAGCATGTTCGTGAAACTGCTTGAAGAAAAGAACGCAAACCAATGATTTACTACTACTAGTCTACGTCTAGTCCGCACGTCTGTACGGCGCTCGCGCTGTGGTAGCGCCTCACACCGCAACGGTGTATGAGCAATAATGGCAATTTACTTCCAACTTTCTGATTATCGGACAATAATCAGAAAAGTATTACCTCGTGTGACCGGTCGGGATCTACCGGTCGCCAATTAATCGAGGGGCTACAGCCCCCGCTTGCCGTGTAGACCATCAGGAGAGTCGTAGATGAAAACCCGTCTCGCAGCATCGCTGGCCGTTGCCGCGCTGGCACTTGCCGGCGCTGGCACGGCCCAGGCCGCGCAGGTGTCCGGCGCCGTGGGCGTTACCAGCCAGGGCGACATGACCTATCGCATTGGTATGTCGTTCGACTGGGACAAGAAGTGGCTGCAAAGCGACATCGGCTATGTCAGCGGTTACTGGGACGCCGGCTACACCTACTGGGAGGGCGGCGACGCCAGTGGCGCCCATTCGCTGTCGTTCAGCCCGGTGTTCACCTATGAATTCAGCGGTTTCACCTACACCCCGTACATCGAAGCGGGCATCGGCCTGGCTGCGTTCTCCAAGACCGATGTAGGCGACCAGCGCCTGGGTTCTTCGTTCAACTTCGAGGACCGTATCGGCCTTGGCCTGAAACTGCCAGGGGAGCAGAAGGTCGGGCTGCGTGCGATCCATTATTCCAACGCCGGGATCAAGCAGCCCAACGACGGCATCGAGTCGTATTCGCTGTTCTACAGCAAAGGTTTCTGACAGGTAGGGCTGCTTCTGCAGCCCCAGCCGTTCAGAAGGTGTACGCGACGCCAGCCTGTACCGTACGCGGCGCACCCGGGTAGGCATACAGGTTGAATGCGCCTTCGTCATACGCCTTGTTGAACAGGTTCTTCACATCCAGGTTCAGGCGTATATGGTCGTTGACCTGGTAGAAGGTCAGCAGATCAACCACCGTGTATTGCTCCATGGTGTAGGTGGTCGCCTCGGTCTGGCCGTTGCGGTCATCCACGTATTTCACCCCAAGCCCCAAGCCAAGCCCCTTGGCGACACCGTCCTGGAACTCATAGGTGTTGAGCAGGCTGAAACTGTTGCGCGGGATATTGGCCAGTCGCGTGCCGGTTGGCAGGCGGTTGTCCTTGGTCACTTCGGCATCCACATAGGCGTAGCCGCCAATGACGCGCCACTCGGGGGTGACATTGCCAGCAACGTTGATATCCAGGCCCCGGCTGCGCACTTCGCCGGCGGCCACGCTGTAGTTCGGGTCCACCGGGTCGCGGGTCAACACGTTTTCCTTGACGATGTGGTAGACCGCTGCGTCGACACTCAGCTGGCGGTCGAGCGCTTCCCATTTCACGCCCAGTTCGTAGGACTTGCCCTTTTCCGGGTCGAAGCCCCCGCCGCTGGCCGGGGTTCCCGTGTTGGGTTTGAAAGAGCGCGCGGTGTTGGCGTAGACGGCGACCGTGTCGGTGAGGTCATAGACCAGGCCAATCCGGGGCGTAGCACCGTTTTCGCCTTTGCTGAAATCACCGGCATTGTCCAGCTTGTTGTCGTAGTCATGCTCGAAGCGCTCGAAGCGTACCCCTGCCAAAGCCTTCAATCGCTCGGTCAGGGCCACTTGGTCCTGGATGAAGAAGGCCCAGGTCTGCAGGTTTTCCTTGTCCCAGGTCGTGGTGCGGGTCAGCGCCGGCCGTGGCTGGCCAAGCACCGGGTCGTAGATGTCGATGGGGTAGGTGCCCGCCACCGCAGAGGACCGCTGGATGATCGAGTTGTAGTCATAGTTCTCGTACTCCACCCCTGTCAGCAAGGTGTGGCTGAAGCCGCCGGTGTCGAAGTACCCGGTCAGGTTCAGCTGCCAGTCGCGATCGGTCCACTCCAGCTTGCGGTAGTTGAAGTTACGCTCCAGCGTTCGCCCATCCAGCGGCGCGCCGTTGGCTTCGACCGCATTGCCCTTGAGTGAGCCATCGAGGAACTGGAACCCGCCCGCCAGCGTCCAGTTGTCATTGAGCAGGTGCTCGAAACGCACCTGCGCCATGTTGTTGTCGTTGTGCAGCAGGTTATCGCTGCCTTTTTCCCAGATATAGGTGTCGCGCGAGGCGCTGCCACGCTGGGTGGCGTAGCGGGTCAGGCCGCGGTCCAGCGGGTGGTTGTTGCGCATGAAGTCGCCTTCGAACACGACCTTGGTCGTGTCGTTGACCTGCCAGCTGAGCACTGGCGCCACGTCATAACGCTCGCTTTGCACATCATCACGGAAACTGTCGCCGCCCTCGCCAAGCAGGTTCAGGCGGTAGGCCAGCGAGCCGTCCTGGTTCAGCGGGCCGGCGGCGTCGAGGGTAGCGCGGTGCATGCCCTGGTCGTCGAACTGGCTGCCCAGGGTGACCTTGGGTTCTGGTAGCGGCTGCTTGCTGACCACGTTGAAGGTGCCGCCGGGGTCGCCACGGCCGTACAGGCTGCTGGCCGGGCCGCGGATCACCTCCAGCCGCTCGACGGTATTGGCGTCTGGTGCGTTGGGGTAACCACGGTTGATCGGGAAACCGTTACGGTAGAACTCGCCGGTGGTAAAGCCGCGCACGGTGAAGGTGGTAAGGCCCTGGCCACCGAAGTTGTTGGCCCGGCCGACGCCACCGGCATAGTCCAGGCCGTCTTGCAGGCGCGTGGCACCGGTGTCTTGCAGCACCGCCTTGGGCACCACGCTGACCGACTGCGGTGTTTCGTGCAGCGCGGTGTCGGTGCGGGTGGCACTGGCGGAACGGTTGGCCTTGTAGCCGAGCACTGGGCCATCAGCCCGTTCGCTGTCGGCTGTGCCAGTGATGCTCAGGGCCTGAAGTTCGATCTGGGCCGGGTCGCTGAGCGGTTCGGGCTCGGCGAGGGCCATTGGGGAGACAGCATGAAGCACACAAAGCGAAACGAACGTGCGACGCATCGACGGGACGATCCTGAAGTAGGGCGCTAGAGAAGGGGGACGAAAAGAATTAAGGCTACTACGAATCATTACCAGATGCATTAACTTTAAAGCCCCTGCAACTCCCTGGGATTCATGGATGAAGCAGCATCGGCCAGGCACGTTGCGCACGCGGCTGGTGCAATACAGGTTGTCAGGTATCATGCCGATCTTCATAACTGTCACGAGGCCTGTTCCCAATGTCCCTGAGTGCCCCACAGATTGGTGAGTTGCGTACATTCGCCGAGCAACTGGCCGACGCCGCTGCACTGGCCATCAAGCCGTACTTTCGTGCCAGCCTGGACGTCGAGGACAAGGGGGGGCGCCTGTACGACCCGGTGACGGTGGCCGACAAGGCGGCCGAGGATGCGATGCGCGCGTTGATCCAGGCGCGTTACCCGGACCACGGCATTCTTGGCGAAGAGGCCGGGGTGGCGGTGGGCAGCAGCCCGCTGACCTGGGTGCTCGACCCCATCGACGGCACCCGTGCCTTCATCACTGGCCTGCCATTGTGGGGAACGTTGATTGCGCTGAACGACGGTACCCGCCCGGTACTGGGGGTGATGAACCAGCCCTTTACCGGCGAGCGTTTCATTGGCACGCCCGAGGGGGCCTGGCGCAACGCTACACCCTTGCGTACCCGCGCCTGCGCCGACCTGGCTACGGCCACGCTGATGTGCACCACCCCCGACATGTTCGACACAGCCGAGCGCAAGGCCGCGTTCGAGGCGGTAGCCGGGCAGGCGCGGCTGATGCGCTACGGCGGCGATTGCTATGCCTACTGCATGCTGGCGTCGGGGTTCGTCGATGTGATCGTGGAGGCCAGCTTGCAACCCTATGACGTACAGGCGCTGATGCCGATCATCGAAGGGGCGGGTGGGGTGATCAGCGCCTGGGATGGCAGTTCGGCGCAGCACGGCGGCTGTGTAGTGGCCTGTGGCGACCCGGCGCTGCACGCGCAGATGGTGGAGAAGCTGCGCCACGCCATGTGAGGGTACGCCGCCGGGCCTGCGGCGGCCTTTACACTGCACTTTTTGCCATTTCCGCGCTCTATGCTTGGCCAGGCCACATCAATCCCCGATGCGGCCGCCGAATATCGACCCGGTGCCGATGGTTGCAAGCTACCCTCATCTGATTCCCCGCGTGCTGCTGGCAGGCGTGCTCACCTGCCTGTGTGCCTGCACCCAGGAACAGGGCCGCGACATGCTCGACCAGTTTGCTGACGGCAAGCCCAGCGAACTGTTCCAGACCAGTGTCGACCGCCTGGCCACGCTGTCGATGCGCGACAACCTGCAAAGCCTGTACCTGCTGATGAACAAGCTGTACCTGCGCAACCCCAACCAATTGAAGATGTCGGGGTACGTCGACGCCGCCACTGCCGAGCGGCAGATCCGCAAGGCCATCGAACACCGCCAGCCGCTGGCGCAGTTGGGCAACCGTCGCGACCTGGCAGCCTTGAGTTACGCGTTGAGCCCGGAGTTTCGCGGTGACCGCGTCGGCGCCTTCATCTATGCCATCGGCAGCATGCTGATCACCGCTCACGGCGGGCGCACCGAGTTCTACATGACCGACACGATCGACCCGCTGTTCATCAACAACGCCGCGCGCAATATCGAAAAGGCCACCTGGATGTTGAGCCAGCGGCAAGATGCCAATGGCGTGTTGCTGCTGTTTTCCAACGAGATTTCCGAAGAGGGCAGCAATCTGAGTTTCGCCGTGGAGTTCGGGAAGATCGTGGCGCGCCTGGATTTGCTGGCAGAGTTGCTGGATGAGCGGTATCGGCGGATCGGGCTGAACTATGCACAGAGCCTGCTGCTGATGAACTTCCTGCCCGTACAGTGACTTTGGTTGTTGCATTGGCCCTGGTAGGAGCGGCCAGTAACGCTTTCAGAGCAGCGCCTGGATCGCTTGCCGATAACGCGGCCCGGCCAGGCTCATGCTGTTGTTGTGGCTGGCCCCCGGTACCAGCAGCAGGGTCTTGGGCTGCCGGGCCGCCTCGTACAGCTGCTGGCTGAAACGCGCTGGCACGAAGCGGTCATCCAGCCCGTGCACGAGCAGCACGGGCAAGCCGATATCCTGGATCTTGCCCAGCGAGTCGAACTTCTGCGACAGCAACCAACGCACCGGCAGTGACGTATTGGCTACCGCAGCGGCGACATCGCCCAACGAGGTGAATGTCGATTCCAGTATCAACCCACGCGCCGGGGCCGCGGCACCGCCCTGGCGTGCTTCGGCTGCCAGCGCGCGGGCCAGTTCCACGGCCACCGCACCGCCCAGCGAATGGCCGAAGATCAGCCGTTTGCCCGCGTCGGGTTGCAACTGAGCGAAGCGCTCCCAGGCGATGTGCGCGTCTTCATAGACAGTGGCCTCGGAGGGCAGCCCGCCGCGGCTCTGGCCAAAGCCGCGGTAGTCCACGGCCAGCACCGAGTAGCCCATGGCATGCAACTGCTCGATGCGGAACAACTGCCCGGTCAGGTTCCAGCGCACCCCATGCAGGTAGAGGATGGCCGGGGCATTGGCGCGCCTGGCAGGCCACCACCAGGCGTGCAGGCTCTGATTGGCAGCGAAACTGCGCGGCCGCAGGTCAAGCTCCTGCACACCGCTGGGCAGGCCACGGAACCAGCTGGCCTGCCCAGGTTCGATGCGGAACACCAGTTCGCGCTCTTTGTGCTGAAGCACCGCGCAACTGCTGGGCAGGCCGATCACCAGCAATGTGGCACGCAACCAGGTCAGCCAGCGGCGGCGTAGGTGGGAGAGGAAGAGGGTGGGCATGTGGGCTTTTTAACAGATGCCGGGGCGGGCGTGTGAGGAAAGTGCCTCAATGGTGGGCTGGACTGGTTGCAAGCTGTTACCGCAGTGAGCGGGTGGGCAGTGCCGGCCGTTGCGCGCCTGTGAAACAGCGGCTCAGCTGCTGCCCAGTGATTCCAGCAACGGCTGGAACTCTTCGAGCAACCAGTCGCGCAAGCGCAGGCAACTGGGCTCATGTTTCTTGTCTTCGTTGAAGGCCAGGAAGTGGAAGGTGTCCTTGAGCACCAACTCCTCTTGCACCGGGCGCACCAGCAGCCCCTGGGCCACCAGTTGTGCCACCAGGTGGTGCCAGCCCAGCGCCACGCCCTGGTTGCCAAGGGCCAGTTGCACCAGCAGGTTGTAGTCGTTGGCGTTGAAGAAGTGCGGTGCGGTATTGGCGCGGCTTTTCAGGTCAACGTCGTGGAAGGCCAGCCAGACGTTCCAGTCGACATGTTCGGCCACCTGCGAACGCCCATAAGGGCTGAGGTTGAGCAGGGTGCCATCGCGCAAGCCTTGCAGCGTCTGCACTTCGGGGTGCCGGGCCAGGTACTGTGGGGTGCACACCGGGTAGATCACGTCATGGTTGAGCGGGTGCGAGCTGTAGCCAGCCTGCACCTTGCCCAGCTTGGTGATGTAGATGTCAGGGCGCACACCCGGCTCCATCGACAGGAAGTTCTGCGTGGTGACCCGATTGATTACCCGCCATGCCAAGGAATGGGTTGCCGCCCACCGTCAGCAGTTTGACCAGTGGCTGCAAGCCTCGCGTGATGCAGCGGCCCAGGCCGGTAAGTAACCTGATCCATCAGCGTTGGCTTTTTCGCGGGCTCGCCCGCGAAGCAGCCAATGCGATTCTCGCTGTTGAGTTAATAGCCATGAGCCACTTCGAAAGCATCCTCAAGAACACCAACCTGGCCCATCTGGAGCCCGGCTTTCGCACTTCATTGCCAATGCCCTGCCAGCGGGTGGCCTTCGTTCTGCGTGAACACTTCTCGATGATGGCCTTCACCGCTGCAATGGACAGCCTGGTGACCGCCAACCTGATGAGCGCCACGCCGTTGTTCCAGGTCGAGGTGGTGGGCGAGGGGCCGCAGGTGATGAGCGACCTGGGCATTGCCTTGCCGGTCAACACCCAGCTAAGCGATTTGCAGGTGCAAGGCCTGGGTTGCCTGCTGGTGTGCGGCGGTTTACGCGTGCGCCTGCAAGCTGCCCCCCAGTTGCGTGCCAAACTGCGCCTTTCACCCTGATGGCCGGGCGATGATGAACGAGCTCTACCCCAAGGTGCGGATCAGCCGCCAGGCCCATGTGCTGGACCGCAGGCGCATGAGCTGCGCAGGTACCTGCAGCGCGCTGGACATGATGCTGGCCATGCTTGAGCAGGCGGGTGGGGTGGCGTCGCGGCGGGCCGTGGAACAGATGCTGGCGTGCGACCGTTCGCGGGTGGCAAATGACACTGCGGCCGGCGTGGCGGACATTGACCCTGGCATGCCTCACGGCGTGCGCCTGGCGCTGGAGCTGATGCATGCCAATATCGAAGACCCGATCGGTATCGACGAGATCGCTGAACATGCGGAGTTGTCCCGCCGGCACCTGGAACGCTTGTTCCACCGCCATGTGCAGGCCACGCCGCCACGGTATTACCTGGAGCTGCGCCTGACCCATGCGCGGCAGCTGTTGCAACACACCAACAAGTCGTTGACCGAAGTGGCGGTGGCCAGCGGGTTTGTCAGCTTCCCGCATTTCTACCGGCGCTTTCGTGAGTTGTTCGCCATTGCACCGCGGCAGTACCGGGCACGCAGCCAGGGCTGGGCAGGGCGGCAGGAGGTGGCGGTCCACTGAGTCAGAACGCTGCGAAAATTCACCGGCCCTATCGCCGGCAAGCC